>JAUIKP010000151.1 GCA_030430725.1 Nitrospiria bacterium | reverse complement strand
CGCCCGCAAGTTAATGGGTTCTTGTAAGAGGTAATCGATGGTGGCAAATTCCACCTTAATGTCGTTGGTTCCATGCTCGAACTCAATTTCGGCGGCGAATTTCACGCGCTCGCTGATGTCCCCGTAAATAAAGGGTACCAACCGGTGTTGGTCAAAATAGCTGTTTCCTTGATTGGACCGGTTAAAGTATTCAATGTCCATGTAACCGCCGACGATGGCCTTGGGAGAAGAGACGAAGGGACGGGCATAGATCAGGCTTCCTGACCCTTGCATGGAGGAATCGGCTTTTTGACGCTTCCCTTGCATCGTGCCAAGGTCCTGAAGGTTTTTCCCCGAATCTGCTGGGTCCGGGGCGGTTCCTGGTTGGGCCATCGGTGGCTTGGCTGCTTCTGGGGCCCCCTGTCCTTTCAGATAGTCTTGGACTGCTTGTCGAACCGCTTCCTGTTGAGCCGGCGTCAATGCTTCTTCACCTGAGGCGGAGAAGGCCGGAGAAATTGAAAGCACAGAGAGGCCCATAAGGACCCCGATTGTAAACTTCTTCATAAATGAATACCTCCTAATATATAGGATTGGGACGCGGTGGTCCTCAGGAAAGGAGTCGGGGACTCAGGGTCCTCAATGGAGGGAACGATATGATGATCTGCGAATCGGAACGCAACGCATTTACTGGAGTACACGCAATCGAAGGGTCAACCCCGCCATTAGTCGCTCAATACGGTAAATGGAATGAACACCAGACGCTTGCAGCGTTTGCATTTTAATTCCACTCCATCTTTTTTGAGGATGGCCATCAGCTGCCCGCAATGACAGCGCGCCTCCGAGGCGGTTGTACATGGGGAAGCTATTGCGGTTTCTCGAGCCATCTTGATGTTGAATGTAATTATTATTAATTTTGAAATTGATAACTGTTATTAACAGCGCTTTTAATACCGCACGCGCGTGGCTTCTGTCAAGAAGATTTAATTTTTTTGTATATTTTAATGTGTGCGACTTTGAGGAACTAAAGCGGTATATAATGAGGGGATGGCTATACGGACTGCTCTTGCTTGTCGTCTAGTGTTTCTCGGGCTTTTTGTTGGCATGAGTATGGGATGCGCGCATCAGCTTCCGTCTCATCCCTCTCAAGAAGACCTCACGGAGCCTATGGTTTTCGGACACATCCACGTGTGGCAGGAAAAGCCGTCAGGAAGAATTTTCCTCCCTGAAATAGCTTCACTTGAATTCAGCTCCAGGGATGGTCAACGGCGGTATCGTGTGGAAATCGAGGCGGCTTCCTCCTATTTTTTTCTGTCATTGAAGCCAGGGCAGTATCAGGTGAATCGAGTAATCATTCAGGAAGGAGAATTTCGATCCAGTGCGGAAGTTCCGTTAACTTTTGAGGTTCCTGACCGAGGAGTGGTGTATCTTGGCGGTTGGCGAATACAGGTGGATCCTCCGAATTATACAAGAGAGTTAGAAATAACCGTCGTTTCCGAATCCGTTGAAGCCATCGCGGAAATGATGGTTCGGTATCCATCTCTTTCCTCACATGTGGTTCTGTCCTCCCTGGCGGAACCTCCGTTATTACGGGCGCGATTGTTTGAAGTCACACCCTACCCCAGATTCCGATATTTCAATCGTCATAATTCCACATAAAATCTTTCAATCGGAACTCCAGCTGTTCTGAAATCAATGTTTGTGTTGAGGATAGGAGATTAATTATGGGGCGAATGCAGAATATTCTTGGACTGTGCGTGTTCATTCTCTTTCTGGCGGGATGTCAGGGCACGCCTCATTTGGTGAAGCGCAGTCAGATGCTGATGGGAACCGTGGTGTTTGTCACAGCAGTTGGAGCAGATGAGATGAGTGCGCAGGGGGCGGTCAAGGCGGGACTCGATGAAATCCGGCGATTAGAAGAGTTGCTGAGCAACTGGATTCCAACCAGTGAATTATCACAAGTGAATGCTGCGGCGGGACGGGAACCAATACAGGTGAGTCCGGAAACCTTTGAAGTCCTTACTCGATCGCTGGAGGTGGCGAAACTTACCCACGGAGGGTTCAATATCGCCCTGGGCCCGGCGGTGAATGCATGGAATGTCAGCGGGGAAGGGCAGGTTCCCTCCCAGGACGATCTGGAAGCGCTTCGCCCCCGGATGGAGTTAGCGAACGTGCAATTGGATGAAAACACGCGCAGTGTGTGGTTGCGTCGTTCTGGGATGTCTATTGATGTTGGGGGGATCGGGAAAGGGTATGCGGCTGACCTCGCTGCCAGAGTGATGCAGAGATCAGGGGCGATAGCAGGTGTGGTCGCGTTGTCGGGGGATATAAAAACCTTCGGACGGATGCCGGATTCCCAACGCTTTGTTTTTGGTATCCAGCATCCCCGAAAGCCGCAAGGCGAAATCTTAGGGCGGATCGAGTTGGAGGATGAGGCCGTCTCCACAGCAGGAGATTATCAACGGTATTTTATGCAGGACGGAGTTCGCTTTCACCATATCCTTGATCCCAAGACCCTCCATCCCGCTCGAGGATGTCAAAGTGTCACAGTCATTGCCAAAGAGGGTGTGATGGCCGATGGGTTGGACACCGGCGTTTTTGTCATGGGTCCTGACAAAGGCATGGCCCTTATTGAGGCTTTACCGGACGTTGAAGGGGTGATTGTCGATCAGGAAGGAGCCGTGGTTGTCTCATCCGGTCTCAAGAGTCGTTTCAGTCTTGAGCCATAACGATGCGTTCCACCTCACTCAAAAAAAAGGAGGCATGAAGCCTCCTTTTTTTTGAGCAGAGAAGAGGGCTGCTTAGCTTTGTTTGTCCTTGGAATGGTGGGAATACCCGCCTGGATGACCTTTCGTCATCCCGCCCTCTTGGTGGGCATTGATGCGATCATGGACCGCTTTCATGCGAGAGCGTTGCTCGTCCGTTAATACGGCCTTGGCGTCGCGCCCGGCTTTGACTGACGCCATGTACAGGCCTGCACGAATTTCATAAAGACTCTTCAGCTTCGATTCAACAGCGCCCAAATCCCCTTGGTCATTCCGCAACAACTCGTGCAAGTCCAAGCTGGTCAGTTGCATGTCCGCTTTCATTTTAATTTTGTTTTTTTCAAAATCGGTTTTAATCGTCTGAAGTTTTGTCACCTGGTCTTCGGTAAGGGCCATGCCTTCTTTAAATTTCAAAATGTGTTCGATGAATTCGGAGGCACTTTGATGAGGACCATGTCCTGAATTGTGGGGGCTTCCTTCTTTGCCATAGCCACCCGACATGCTTGAACCATGATAGGTGCCCCCGTGGCTATAGGCTCCTGTTCCATGAGGGGACGTGCCGTATCCGGAGGGGTGGTGCGCATCTCCTCCATATCCTGTCGCCAAACCCATGGCGGGGAATCCCAGAATTAAGGACAAGACACCGGACCAAAGTGGAATCATTCGTTTGTGGTGGGATTGGCCTGTAATGGTCATGTGAACAGCCTCCTTTCGCGATAAAAAACCCTATGGTGTAAAAAAATGAGAGAACAAGTCATGATGGTCTGTGAGTTTTCTGAACCAATTCTCATTATACACAGGAATGCGGAAAATGTAGCCCGTGAGCCCCTATCTTATCTCAAAAATTCAAGAGGTTACACAACCCCATTGGGTTGGGACCCTGCTCGGAATATAAGGGAGGCGGGTGGGCTCGTGGGTGGAGTTTTTGGATCGAGAAGGGAGCGAACCACAATCTATTTGAGAAGTATCCGTTATCAAAAGGAAAAAGCTGTGGACGAAGGGAAAGGAGAAGCTGTCCGCATCAGGCATTTTTGCAGGAATTGCAGAGACCATACAGTTCCAGCTTATGAGTCTGAATGGTAAAGCCGTTTTTCCTCGCCACTTCTTCTTGTAAATTTTCAATTTGGCAATTTTGAAATTCGATTATTTTTCCGCAGGAGGTGCAAATGAGGTGATCATGATGACCCTTATGGGACACATTATCGAACTGCGTTTGTGAGCCGAAATGGCGTTCCTGGGCCAGGTCGGTTTCACAGAATAATTTGAGCGTGCGATAGATGGTGGCCAGGCCAATATGCGGGTCTTTTTTAGCGAGGATATGATATAACTGCTCGGCAGTGACATGCTCCATTTTGAGAAAGGTCGTCAGAATTAACTCGCGTTGACGAGTCAGCTTGAGACTGTTTTTTTGGAGATGATGCTTGAGTGTTTCGAGTTCTTTGACCGGTTTAGCCATGGCGAAATCTTCCTTAAGATAAGAAGAAAAGTATTAAACCTCAATTACCCTAGGTAATCAAGAATTATTTTAACGGTTGTGGTGTTGGGAGGAAAAGTAGGGAGAATCTATGAGAAAACCCTCAGAGGTGACAGGTGACCGTGCTTTGCTGATCTATACGTTGCATTTGACCGAATCCATGGGACTGATGAGTGACGTGAAACTTCAACAGGTTTTATTCCTCTGTGAATTGCAAATGTTGGGGAAAGGATTGAAAGGGTTGCATTTTGAATTTGTACGGTTTCCTTATGGGGCCTTTAGCAAGGATGTGGATAATGATTTGCTCTTCTTGCGCCGGAAGGAACGGATCCAGAATTTTGATGTGACGGAACAGGCCCAGGAGGTTGTGGGCTTGGTGGATACGATCATGAAGGAACCCGAAGCCAATCAACAGGTCATGGAAATTATTCACACGGTGGTTGAAAAATATGGGCCTATGGATACCAGTGCGATTATGAGTGCCGTGGAGGCCGTGGAATTAGGCCCAGCTGATAATCCTGAGCAAAAACTTGCTATCCGGGATATTTCCTTCCATACCATTATGCTGGTGCCCTCGCGGATTGAAGCGACCGACGCTATCACGCTATCACCCGCACAGGTAAAAACCTTAAATGCGGCGATGGGGTATTAAGGCCCCATCGACAACTGGATGACGGTGTACCTGGCTGTGCAAATATTAAAGTGAAACCGAGAATGAGTGGACCTGAGGCCGGACATGGGTCCGACCTCGGTCTTGTGAATAACAGATTTCGTGGTTATTTGGTTGGCGAGTTCTCTCCGGGAGAAGCTGTTGAGCCAACGGTAAAGGTTTCCCGCAGCGCTTCCAGTCTGACTTTCCCCACGCCTTTCACTTTTCTCAGATCATCAATTGATTGAAACGCGCCATGATCTTTTTTGTAGGCGAGGATGTTGTGGGCGATATCCTGTCCCACCCCTTTGACGGCTTCGATTTGTTCAAGACTGGCAGTGTTAATGTCAATCTTGTTCACGGTGGCTTCTGCCCAGGACATGGGAAATAACAGACTGACGGACAGTACAAGAGCAAACATGAAGGCCGAAACTTGTTGTGAATGCATCCTCATAGCACACGCTCCTTTGAAAATGGGTGAACCGCGTCGTTGCTGTTCTTCCTTTTTACGGGAAGGCAACGAATGATGAGTGAGGCTAGGGAGCAGGACGATCGAAGAGCAATCTGTCGAAGGTGGTATCTTGGAAGTGTCGAAAGCCCAATAAATGTAAAAATTTACTGAGAGGACGATGGAGGAACGGTTGTCGGAAATTGATACAAGGTGCCGAATTTCCGGTTGAGGTCTTGAATAAAGGGTTCAGGAGTCAGGGGTTGCCCTGTGATGCGGGTGAGTAAATCGGCTGCCGTGTATTGTCGTCCCCAACGATGCACCTTTTCATTCAGCCAGCCTTTCAACGGAAGCAAGTTGCCTTGACCGATGGCCTGTTCCAGGTCCGGAAGATCCTTGTGTGCCTGCCGAAATAGCATGGCCGCATACAGATTTCCCAGCGTGTACGTGGGGAAATAGCCAAAAGCTCCAAAGGACCAGTGCACGTCCTGTAGCACACCCTCTGCATCGGAGGAAGGAGTAATCCCCAGGTAGTCCTGGATTTTGGCGTTCCAGATTTCCGGCAAATCATCAACGTGCAAGCGGCCTTCAATGATCTCCAGCTCAATTTCAAATCGCACCATGATATGCAGGTTGTACGTCAGTTCATCCGCTTCTACCCGGATCAATGATGGCGTCACCCGGTTAATCGCCAGGTAGAAATCTTCTGCACGGACTTCCCTCAACTGTGTCGGAAAAACCTCCTGAAGTTTCGGATAAAAATACTGCCAAAAGGCCCGGGATCGCCCCACGCAATTTTCCCACAATCGGGATTGGCTCTCATGAATACCCAGAGAAATGGCCTCCCCTAATGGGGTGCCATATTGCTGTGCGGGTAATCCTTGTTCGTACAGGCCATGCCCTCCTTCGTGAATACAGCTAAAGAGACAGGAGGGGAGATCCGTTTCGAAGACGCGCGTGGTCACCCGCACATCGGTTGGATGGAACGCCGTCGTAAACGGATGCTCCGACAAATCCAGGCGTCCGCGTTGAAAATCATAGCCCATGTGTTTGAGCACAAGCAGGCCAAAGTCCATTTGTGGGGCTTGCTCATACGATTGCGTCAGGAGTTGGGTATTGGGTTGGACAGGGGACTGTCGAATGTGGTCCAGCAGACGAATCAGCTCCGTCCGCAAGGTGGCAAAGAGTGGACGTAATTGCGCTACGGTCGATCCCGGTTCGTAGGTGTCGAGTAACGCATTATAGGGAGAATCCACGTAATTCAAATAGTCCGCTTCCTGTTGCTTCAGGTGCACGATTCGTTGCAGATTCGGCAGAAACCGTTGAAAGTCATTCGTCTTCCTGGCTTCCGCCCATACCTGTTGCGCTAAAGAGCATTCCCGCTCAAGCTGGTTGACGAAGGCCGACGGCAATTTTTTCGCACGGGAAAAATCCCGCCAGGTCTCGCGAAGGAGAGCCTGTGAGGGTTCGTCCAAGGCAGACGCGTGCTGAGAATGAATCGTTCCGGTGGGGAGATCCACAAACGTTCCAAGCAGGGATTCCATCTCAGGTGACACAAATTGGTCATGGGCCAGCGTTTGAAGAGTGGCCAGTTGTTCCGCGCGAACCGCTCCACCTCCTGGAGGCATATAGGTTTCCTGATCCCAGGAGAGCACGGCTGCGGCATCCTGCAGGTGATGGATCTGTCGCAAGGTCTGTTTCAGCGGGTCAAGAGCAGCGTCAGCGGACATGAGCGGTTCCTTCAAAGAGTGGCAAAAAGTTCAGGGGGACGACGGGGCCACTGTAAGTCAGCTCTTAAGAAATTGGCAAGAAGCATTCGCCGAGGAGTGAAGAGAGCCTGCCGGGCGTGGAAGCCTGTGACCATTTGCCCGGACAAAGAAAGATGGAGCAGGTAAGAGAGAAGAAAAATTTGAAAATGGACGGCATGGCTTGCGGCAGGAGGATAAAGGGAAGGACAATGTGGGTCATTAACGATCAATCGTGAGGCGATGAGTTGACCGCAAAGGGGGAACAACATGAAATCCTTGGTGCTGCCGGACATTGAAGCCTATGCCGAAGCGCACTCCTTGCCGGAATCGGAGGTGTGTCGCCGACTTCGGGAGGAAACGTATCGAAGCATGGACTGCCCGCAGATGGTGGTCGGTCCATTGGAAGGTGCCT
>JAUIKP010000150.1 GCA_030430725.1 Nitrospiria bacterium | reverse complement strand
GTCGGCTGGGATGTTAATCAGTTTTCCATCAGGAAAAAACACGGCCAGGGTTCCAGGCGCCATTGGATCGAAGTCGGCATAGGCGAAGCGGGCGGTAAACCTCGACCGAAAGCTGACGGTATCCCCAGGAATTTTTCGGCCGCGCTCAGGCGGGCCAATATCCACAGGGCGAATGGTTGTTGAACCTTGCTGGAGAGCAATCTCTGCTCCTTCCGCAAAGAACTCATCTTCTCCGCAAAGGCGAACCTCAACTTCAAGGTAGGGCATTTCCAGAATTTCCTGAATTTTGGCTTCCGGCATACGAATGTCTTGTTTCTGGCGTTTGGATTCTGCCGCTTCGCGGCGGCCGAAGTATTCCAACCAATAGAGGCGCGTTCTTAAAATGGCATGTGCCCCACAGGGTTCCACTTCCGGGTCAGCGCCGACTCGAACCGCACGCTCCGAGGCTTTCATCACTGCAGCCACATCCTCTACCGAATCGGCCTGTTCCATAGTTTTGCGACCAGCGGCCATTGCCTTATGGGCTTCATCTAATGTAATGGATAGCTCGATTGCGGAGGAGAGCGGTGGGTGAGTCCCCACACCGATTACGGTGAGAGCACAAAAAATAAGCAGGAGACGAATGTACAAAGACAGCAATGAAACCATGCGCATTCTCCTTGGTACTTTCGAGGCATGACTCAGGATGAATGCCGGAATTGTAGAGGACACCTTAAGCCATTGCAATCCCTGGATGGTGCCCGGCCAGAGGGGGCATGTCCCGACAAATTCATAGACTGGACGGGGTGAGGAGACTGGAATGGGACGGATTTGTAGTTGACTCCCTCATGCCGCTCCGGTAGATTAGCGGACTGTTTGATTAATTACATACATAGGTGGCCCGTCCCCCTACGGCACCAGTTATTTGGGGTTCTCGCCTCAGGTAAGCAATCCCTTATCACACGGAATACATGTCGGACGTCAATTTCCCTTGAAGGGGTGTGGATTGCGAAGGACACCATCATGGAGAAACAATGAATCTTGAGAAAGTAGAGCGTGTATACAGTGCGTACGCATCTGTTTATGACCATACCTTTGGTAAAGTTTTTCAGCAATCCCGCGAATCGGCAGTCCGAGGGCTTCCTATTGAGCCTGGACATCGGGTTCTTGAGGTCGGTGTAGGAACCGGCGAAGCGCTTCCTCTCTATCCCTCCTGTTGCGAAGTCCTTGGTATTGACCTCTCGGATGGCATGTTGGAACATGCTCGACGTCGGGTTCAGGAGCACCGCTTAGATCATGTGACCCTTAAGAGAATGGATGCCGGGAAAATGGATCTTCCGGATAATCATTATGATATAGTGATGGCGGCCTATGTCGTCACGGCAGTTCCTGATTATCGAAGTGTGGTGGACGAAATGATTCGAGTGTGTAAACCCGGTGGCCGGATTATTATGCTGAATCATTTCAGCAATGGGAATAAAGTGATTGCGGCAGTGGAAAAATGGATTTCTCCCCTTTGCAAACATATTGGTTTCCGGACCGATCTGGCATTGCACACGGTCCTGGAAGGCACGTGTCTCATGGTGGTCAATAAAAAGAAAGTGAATCCGTTGCGATTCTGGCATTTAGTGGAATGTGTGAATAAGAAGAATGGGCAGCAGTCGTTGTTCACAAATGGTTTTGCGTTGAATGGACATTCGTAAACCTCTCCACCCATGTCTTCCTCCCGTCCCTCCCTACCTCCTGACCTATTTCCTAATTTAAGCCATATTGTGATGTAGGGTGCGGCCTGTCCCTCGTGGATTGGCTCCGAGTTCTGACCCAACCCCAACACTTGCCTCATGAAGATTGCCTACTGCCTCCAGCATGTCTTGTTTGAAGGCCCTGGAGTCTTTCGGCACGCTCTAGAAACTCGTGGCTATGTTGTACGAAATGTGATCGTTCCTGTTGAGGGTTTGCCTGCAGATCCAGGTGATTTTCTGCTCATCATGGGCGGACCGATGTCCGTGAATGATCGTGAACCGTGGATTGAGGCTGAACTCCAATTTGTGAAAACGGCTCTTGCGCGTGACATTCCGGTCTTGGGCATTTGCTTCGGTGCCCAACTGCTGGCCAAATCGTTGGGTGGTTCGGTGGTGCCAGGACCGAAGTTTGAACTTGGTATGGGGTCCGTGTCCCTGACCCACATGGGAAAAATCGATCCCATCTTGCGTGTCATGCCTCCCGATTTTTTCGTGTTTCAATGGCATGGAGAAGGCATCACCCTTCCTCACGGGAGCACGCATCTGGTGACTTCTGTGGATTTTCCCGTTCAGGCATTCCGGATGACGGATCGAACGTATGGCCTCCTGTTTCATCTGGAATTGGAGGAGGTGGGCGTGGAGCTTTTATGCCGCGAATGTCCTCAGGACGTGGAACGGGGTGGAATGGCGCTTGAGGCAATCCAAGCTCAGTCCAGACCTCATCTGCCTAGGCTTCATCAATTGGCTGATCGCTTTATGGAACATTTGGTTCGGGCCTGATGACACCTGCCTCGCAATTCATGGTCCCCTATCCCGTTTCGACATGATTTTTTCCGGGATGGTACCGTAACCAGTTGCATATTTGGTACCGTAACAGGTTCATATTCACCAGTTTTTGAAAAGGAGTACGAATTCATGGCAGGGTTTCCTATTCAGTACGCAGAAAGAATCCGCACGCTTCCCCCCTACTTATTCGCCGCTATCGATGACATGAAACGCAAAGCTATCGAGCGTGGAATGGATATCATTAATTTAGGTATTGGTGATCCTGATTTGCCGACGCCCGAACCGATCATTGAATCGTTACGATGCGCGGCGGCGAATCCCAAGCACCATCAGTACCCGTCGTATGATGGCATGTTGTCATTTCGAACCGCAGTCGCCGATTGGTATCAACGTCGGTTTGGTGTCACCCTGGATCCCAAAACAGAAGTGGTCACCCTGATCGGGTCGAAAGAAGGCATCGGTCATATTCCGTTGGCCTTTATCGACCCGGGCGATACCGTGTTGGTTCCAAGTCCCGGATATCCGGTATACCCCGTCGCCACCAGTTTTGCGGGGGGGATTGCCTATACCATGCCTTTGACGAGAGAGAATGGGTTTTTGCCGGATCTGTCTGCCATTCCGAAGGATATTGCCCAAAAAGCCAAAATGATGTTTCTCAACTCACCGAATAATCCGACCTCGGTGGTGGCAAGCAAGGAATTTTTTAAACAAGTGGCGGATTTTGCGCAAGAGCATCAGATTATTGTCTGCCATGACGCGGCCTATTCCGAAATTTATTACGATGGCAAACGGCCGGCGAGTTTTATGGAAGCGGCGGGTGCAAAAGACGTGGGGGTGGAATTCCACTCGCTGTCCAAAACGTACAATATGACCGGTTGGCGAATCGGGTTCGCCGTGGGACGGAAGGAAGTCATCGCGGGTTTAGGGAAGGTCAAAACGAATATTGATTCCGGCGTGTTTCAAGCGATTCAGGAAGCAGGCATGACCGCGTTGCAACTGGAAGATTCGGTGACGGAAGGCTTGCGATCGATTTATCAAGAACGGCGGGATGTCCTGGTGCCCGGCCTGAAAACCATGGGATTGGAACTGGATTCGCCGGCGGCGGCGTTTTACGTCTGGATCGGCGTGCCGAAAGGGTATACCTCGGCGTCTTTCACGGCGCATCTTATTGAGAAAGCCGGTATTGTGACCACGCCGGGCAATGGATTTGGCGATCCCGGAGAAGGCTATATCCGAATGACGGTGACGACCACAAAAGATAAATTGGCAGAAGCGGTGGAACGAATGAAAAAGATCGGCTGGTAGCTATTTATTTCGGCGGATCTGTGGCCAAACATATGACTCAAGAAATCGTGTTTATCGCCTTTGGCTCCAACGCAGGAGATCGCCAGGAATTGTGCGACCGGGCTGTGGCCCTGATGAATCTTCTCCCTCTTTCTCGTGTCACCGGAGTGTCCTCGTATTACGAATCGGAACCGGTCGATCCTCAGGGAATGTTGGGACCCACCTGGTTTTATAATGGTGTAGTGAGGCTGGAAACCACACTCAGTGCCCAACGACTTCTGGACATCCTTCAAGAAACCGAACGAGCGTTGGGCCGTGATGAAGACAACCGTCGCGGTCCACGCACGATGGATTTTGACATTGTATTTTTTGGTCAACAGGTCATTGAGCAACCAGGGCTCACCGTTCCCCATCCGCGCCTCCACCAGCGACGATTTGTGCTGGAACCCCTTGTGGAATTAGATCCTGATTGGGCTCATCCGTTGTTTCAGCGTTCGGTGAAAGAGTTGCTAGAGTCTCTGTCCGATTCCAGTCGGGTTAACAAGTTGGATGTCCTCCCCGGGGCGAAATTTGGCTCCCGACAGGCCTGCTCCGGGCCTTCAGCCTGATCCATGCGTGTCATCCATTCTGTCCGAAATCTGCATCGCTGGAGAAGACAACAGGAGTTGTTGCATGGCCCAATCGGGTTTGTTCCCACGATGGGCGCCTTGCATGACGGCCATCTCTCGTTAATACACCGGGCCCGAAAGCGTTGTCGGACTGTTGTCGTCAGTGTGTTTGTGAATCCCCTTCAGTTTGGGGAGGCTGAAGATTTAGGCCGCTATCCCCGGAGTTTTCCCGCCGACCGGCGTTTGTGCCGGGAGGCGGGTGTCGATCTCCTCTTTGCTCCTTCTCTGGAAGAATTTTATCCCTCAAACTTTCAAACCACCGTCACGGTGAATCGACTCACGCAACGCTGGGAGGGTGAATTCCGGCCGACCCATTTTCAGGGCGTGACGACGGTGGTGACGAAATTATTCTGCCTGGTTCGTCCCCACCGTGCCTTTTTCGGGCAAAAGGATTATCAACAATTTCTGGTGGTGAACCAGCTCATTCATGATCTGAACTGGGATCTGCGACTGATCCGCTGTCCAACGGTGCGGGAATTCGATGGGCTAGCCGTCAGTTCCCGCAATCGATATCTATCAACCAATGAACGCGTGCGAGCCGGGCTTTTATCGAAGGCGTTACGCCAGGGGAGCGATGTCATACGGACCGGAGTCCGGAATGTTCGGACCATACAAGCCAGGATGGAGAAGATCTTAGACCGCGATCCCGATGTACATGTGGAGTATCTGGCAATTTGTGATCCCAGGAATCTGGAACCACTGACTCAGGTGCGTGGAACGGTTGTTGTCTTAGGAGCCGTCAGGGTGGGGAATATTCGGTTGATTGATAATCTGCTTGTCCGCTGTCCCCGATCACAAGGTTAACCTGTAATAAGGGTGTTCGGGAGTTCGTTGGGATTGGGACCGGTGGGATCTGCCGGAAAATATTCGCCTAAGACTTCCCCGCATACCGTAATGGCCTGGCATAACGACTCCACGGGGTTCCCTTTGTGAAAGCCATCCTGAATCAAGGCCAGCATATTCTTCCAGGTCTCCTGGGGAACCCGATCCAGGATAGCGCGGTCTGTCAGAATTTCAATTCGGTGTTCAAGTAACGATATAAGAATCAGCACGCCGGTTCCGAGTTCTGTGCGATGCAGACCATGTTCCAGAAATGCCTGATGGGCGCGGAGGTTCGCTTTATAGGCCATTCGTTCGTGTGAGGTGAGGACTCGAATCACCGGGTCGAATGTTCCCAACCAGAATCCGAGTCCATAAGCGGCAATGACCGTCAGTAGGAGCCAACCGGCATTGGTGGCATGCCACCCCCAGGACATCCATTCCCATTCGATGGTTATGAGGGCACTCAGCGTGAATAAGGCACAGCCTGCTCCGGCCCGATATTGCGTCTCCCGGTATCGTGCTGAGCGTTCAACGATCATCGGGACGATTTCTCCACGAGTACGGCGTTCAGCTTCTGTGATGCTGTGTTGGATGCGTTCTTGATCCTGGTCTGAAAATGTCATCGTGAATTACCAGCTTCCCGAGGCACCCCCGCCCCCAAAGCTGCCCCCGCCTCCACCAAATCCACCGCTTCCGCCGCCAAATCCTCCCGATCCTCCCGTTGGCCAGGACTGTCGAGGCCACCCGAAATTTGAGCCATATCCCAATGGGTTTCGAGTCGATGGACCCCCGACGCTATTGAACAAACCAACAAGAAGAGAGGTTGCAACACTGGCGAGCATACCCAGCCAAAGAGCCGCAGGAAAGGCAACTAAAAACGAAAGGAGCATGCCTATGATACTCCCATTCACACGTCGACGGGAACCGAACACCAAACCCACCAGGGTTCCTAAGACGACCGCTAAGCCAAAAATCTCCCAACGGCCAACAGGTTCAGCATTATTTTCTGCCGGAGAGCTAAGGCTGGTGTACGTCCCTTCAATGGTTCCCAGGATGGCGTGAGTGCCGGCAATGATGCCTCCGGAGAAATCCCCAGCCCGAAAACGTGGAACTACCTCATGTCGAATGATTCGGGAACTTTTGGCATCGGTCAAGGTGCCTTCCAACCCATACCCTACTTCGATGCGAACCTTTTTTTCCTGCACGGCAATCAGAAACAGGACGCCGTTGTCCGTACCCTTTTGGCCGAGTGCCCAGGCCGTGGCCACCTGATGAGAAAACTCTTCCAGGGGATGACCCTCTAACGAGGCAAGGGTGAGGACGGCTACCTGGTTCGATGTTTTGGATTCATGGGAGGCCAGGGCCGCGTCCAAATCGGAAATGGCCGAAGGCGAAAGCAGATGAGCCTGGTCGACCACCCGACCGGTGAAGTGAGGAACATCCAGGCACCACCCGGTCGCAGCCAGAAAGAAGATACTCAGGAGTCCCAGCCAGGCTAACCGGTAAAGGCTTTGTCCTGGTCTCAGCCTTATTATGTTCATGCCGTTCGGTGTACCGATGTCAGGTTAGAACTTCACTTCGGGAGGCGTCGAAACGGCCTTTTCATCAGCGACGGTAAAGCTTGGTTTCACCTCAAGTCCTAGGAGGTACTTCGCGGTCAGATTAGTCGGAAAAAATCGAACGCCCTTATTGAACTCCGCGACCTTGTCGATATAGCGCTTACGGGCCACCGTGATACGATTTTCCGTGCCTTCCAATTGGCTTTGGAGATCACGAAAATTTTCGTTGGCTTTGAGATCAGGATATTTTTCCACGACGACCATCAGGCGGGAAAGGGCGGATGAGAGACCTTGCTGGGCCTCCTGAAATTTCTGAAATATACCCGGGTCTTTTAAGGCTTCCGGTGTCAGTGTCAGGCCGGCGACTTGGGAACGGGCTTGGGTCACTCCCTCCAATGTGTCTTGTTCGTGAGAGGCATATCCTTTAACCGTCGCCACAAGGTTAGGAATTAAATCGGCCCGACGCTGGTATTGGTTCAAGACCTCGCTCCAGGCGGCATTGGTTTCTTCGTCCAGCCCTTGGAGGTCGTTATAGCCACATCCGCTCAGGGGGACAGTCAACAGGAGCAATCCGAGCAAGAAAACTCTAACAGAATTTTGCATCTTCAATTCCTCCTCTACGGAAAGGCTGTGGATGAACCAAAC
>JAUIKP010000149.1 GCA_030430725.1 Nitrospiria bacterium | reverse complement strand
TTGACGGTTGAGGATGTCAATGTGAAGAGGCCTGGACCCATTCAGTGACAGCCCTGGCACAGGCATAGGCACTCAAGACCGTGCTTTCCAAAGAAGGGGGAAGTGGGGTGGCCGTCCAGGGACCCGCAAGAAAGAGATTGGGAATCGGCGTATTGGACAAGGGACGAAAGGTGCGGATACCAGTCAGGCAGGGAAGATACCGGTAAACGGATGTCATGTCTGTTGACTCACAATATGGAAATGACGACTTCGGGGAAATGTTGAAGATTTTATTGAGATGAGGCCAGACGGTTTCTCTTAGATAGTGGTCGGTATGTAACGACGATGGTGAAGAAGAGAGGCTAATGCCCGTAAGCAAGGTTGTTGGACCATCCGAGCCTGGAACGGACTGGCTGGTAACCCAATCGAATACACCTGAATTAAGGATAAGACGAGGAGGAAGAGGTGTATTACTAAGGGTCAATCGGACAAGTGTTCCTGATGATTCGTGCAGTTGGGCCAAATGGGAAAAACACGAAAAACGAGCCGGGGCTCTTTCCGGCAAGAGTCGAAGAAGGTCTGGAGGCGAAAGGGGCGAGACGTAGATGTCGGCGTTGAGGCGTTCGCCCTTGGCTAGCTCAATGGTTTGGATGCGTTCGGTGTCGGCATGGATGCCGGTGATTTCGTTTGAGGAATAGAACGTGACCCCTTTTTCTAATAAGACATGTCTGAGTTTGTGTTGAAGATGGTTCTGCATGTCGGGCGAGGCTAGGAATGTATCTGATCCATGAGGTTTGGATAACCAGAATCGGGAAAGTACTTCCAGGAAATACCCAAGTGATGCCTGGGTCACATCACATCCTAAAAACAATCGACAGAATGGATTCCAGATACGTTGTCGTGCAAGAGCCGATTGTTGGGCGGAAATCAGCCAGGATTCGACCGTGAGCATGTCAGGATGGTGATCTGGCGAATAGGATTCTTCCCATTTTTTTTCTAAAAAATTTATCAGGTGCCAGCGATCGGACCAGGAAAGGCCGCGAAAGCCGGCGAGTCGGATCATGGGGTGAAGAGTGGCCATGCCCTTCGCGTTGGAGAGGATCAGCGTCTGACCTTCGGATGTTCCAAACTCCAGGTCGACCGGTATGAGTTGACCTGTCTGTTCGAAGGCCAGTTCCTGGAAGAGCGCCCATGTTGCATTGTAAAACCGGGGGAGAATGAGAGGGGAGGGCTGCGTCGTGAGAGGTTGAAGGGATGAAGGGTCCTCCCGTTCCATCGATTCCGCAAAATGGATAGATGAATTTGCCGGAGAGACAGGGCTGGCACCCTCGAGAATAGTGATCCGGAATCCGTAGGGGATGAGCCGATAAGCCGTGAGTAGTCCTGGCAGATTTCCGCTCAGTATCAGAATGTGGTGTGTCACACTGATGGGGCAATGTTATGGAAAAGAAAAGACCGAATCCAAATATTGGCGGCGATCCCGAGCCGTTGCAGGGGGGCGACTCGAATCCGTGGGCCGAACACCTGGTAGTTCGGGTCTTCCAGTTGTGTGAGGATGCGGCTGTAGACGCCACGCATGATTTCTGAAACCACCAGCGATTTTTGATCGGAAGCGGGAAGGGTTTGAAGAATTTCTTGCGCTTGGCGGTAGTAGGTACGGGCTCTTTCGCATTCAAATTTCAGAAGTCCGATCAGCGCGGGCGACTCTTGTTGGTGCAGGAGTGCATTTTCGGAATAATCAAAACGCTGTAAATCTTCTAGCGGAAGGTAGATACGGTTCTGCTCGGCATCCCCCTTGAGATCACGAAGAATATTCGTTAATTGAAACGCCAATCCCAGATTGACCGCATAGTCCTCTGCCGCTGGGGATTGGGTTTGGAAAATCTTGAGGCAGATCAGTCCAACCACGGAAGCGACCCTGTAGCAGTATTGATACAGATCGGGAAACGTCGCAAACCGATTGGTCGTCAGATCCATTTCTACACCGGAAATTAATTCTTGAAGGAGTGCTTCCGGGATATCAAACGTCTGCAGGTGGGCGGCAAGGCTCGTCGTGACCGGTTGGGTCGGATGGCCTTGATAAGTGGCCGTCACCTCTTGTCGCCATTTGCGGACTTCTTCGACGGGATGGCTTCCCGGGGCCGGTTCATCAACGGCGCTATCCACCATTTTGCAAAAGGCATAGATGGTGTACATGGCTTCCCGTCGCTGCTGTGGCAGGAACAAAAAGGAGTAGTAGAAGTTGCTGCCACTTTCCTTTGTATATTTGGTGCAGAACGTCTGCGCTTCAATAGGAGTCATGGGCTTCATGGAATATTTCTCAATTGGGGTGTCAAGACATTGATCGTGAAACGCGGGGACAAATGTATAACCGGATGACGACGATTGTTTTTGTTCCAGGACAGGGGGTGTGGGGTTAAGCCGCCAAGGGTTGTTTCGCCCCATGCTGAGCTGGACGCTTATGTTGAGGACTTCATAATTTTTTTTCGCATAGCACTGGGTGGCTCCTAGGTGGGGTACTGGGAGCCATTAGGGGAACGAATGTATTGTCGAATATACGACCGTGAGCAACAGTCCAGAGTAGCAAGGATTGTGAATCTCTTCAATGGATGGTGAGGGGGTAATATCCGGAATGGCGGGACGGTTTGGGGTTGATGTAATAGAACCCTGGATGATTCTCGATAACTGAATCCCTGATCCTCAAGTGGCACAAGGCCTACCGATGCATTGAAAACGTGGAGGGTTCCTCCTTACCGGGTGGATATGGTTCCCATATTTTGTGGCTTCGACGTAATTTTTTCGGCAGAGATCCAGCCCGTTTTACCCGTTGGCGTCCGAACCTGATAGACCCAACCGCTAGACTGGTAGGCTCCATCCAGAATTGTGAGTGTTTCTCCTGGTTTTACGATGGGACCAGGGGTGGCATTGGCAGGATCACCCATCAGCAGGGATCTTCCAAGGGTATCTGTCAGCGATACTTCCTGATTCTCGTGGAAAGTTGGAGGTGTGATGTCCGTCTGGTCTGGTTTCCTGGTGATGGCACCTGTATCAGGGGTGGTCTCTTGAGGCATAAAGGTATTTGAGTTGAGCGTCCAATACGCCACTCCACCAATCAATAATAATACAACAATCCAGAGAAGCGGTTTCCTTGAAGGGGGCTTCGATTGGTTGAGATCGTCGTCTTCCAGTCCTTCGTCAAATTCCAAATCTTTGTCAGGCTCCTGGGCAAAGAGCATGCTCCATCGCGAAGGTTGTTCTGGGGAGGACACCGCACCGATTGTCGAGGTCATCATGCCTATCTCCTTTTGGTCGTGTGGTCTGCCAGCAGTGTCAGTGCAGAGTTGGCGTAGTAGGTAATTGCCAAATCAGCAGGTCGTGTACGAAGAAATACCCATTCATAAAGTCTATTAACATCCCTTCTATTTCCTGTCAAATCTTCCTTACATTTTGATGAAGGAGCATGGTCGCTTCTTCTGGTGATCAGGGCGTCCAGGATGAATCGATGCCGTTCATTCCAAGGATGCAATAATTCGAGTCGCCCGTTGTGCCTGGCCATGAGGATTGATATCGGGATCAGGGTTATGGAAAATACATCTCGGATGGAATTGATGGTTGGAAAGGGAACATGAAATCGTATCGGGAAGAACTCTGGTTTCAGACCAAAGAACGAAGGGAATATCGGAATATTACTCCTCAGGTGGAACGTGTGGTCCAGCAAAGTGGGATTCAAGAAGGACTTGTTCTGGTGAATGCCATGCACATCACTGCGAGTGTCTACATAAATGATGATGAAGCCGGTTTGCTGCAGGATTATGAACAGTTCCTTGAGCGCCTTGTGCCGCAGAAGGGAACCTACCGGCATAATCTCACCGGTGAGGATAATGGTGACGCGCATATCAAGCGTCAAATCATGGGGAGGGAAGTCGTTGTGGCTATCACCAATGGACGCTTGGACTTTGGTCCATGGGAACAAATTTTTTACGCGGAATTTGATGGCAGGCGTCGCAAGCGGGTGTTGGTGAAGGTCATTGGAGAGTAGTGAGTTGGCAAACGGGTCACGGTCATGTGAAAATACCGCGGGGATTGTGATGATCGGCCTTCTCGAAAAAATTTTTCCTTCGCCTGGAATCGTGTAAACACATGAATGCAATGTCTAGTTGGTATCGTCCTGATCCCCTCACACGGGATTTGATTCATCTCATTAATGCTCGACGGCACGAACATGGGGACCCCAGTTTAGCCATTGAAGTGTTACAGGCTTTATTGGATCAGGATCGCGAACATGAGGTACTTACCGTTCTTGCAGCCTTAGACGAAAGTATGGCGGAATGGTTATTTGATTTGTTGGCGGAAGCCGCCAGCTCCTGTCTGATGGAGGACGAGAGCGAAGACAGCGAGATGTATGGGATTCTTGCCTCATTTGAATTATCACTCCAAGCCAATCTGGAGTATCCTTTGAAATTGAAAATTGATCCTGTGGAAACAGCGGATTTGTTACGAAAACATCTGCATGTTCCGCCGGGTGCGGTGATTACCGTCGAGCCGAGACTTCTCACCGATTCCACATTGGAATTTTTAAGCTTGCAGAAGATCCACGACCATATTTCCAACCTGGCTGAAGGACAGCCGCGTCAGACGATTGCGGCGAGGCTTCATCCACCCGTTGAAGCTACCGCGTTTTTGTTTTTTGAAATTCTCGGCGTTCCCGATACGACGTTGCCGGACGCCCTTTCCGAGGACGACTGTCGGGCAATTATGGATCATCTGGTGAATCAATGTCCCGAAGTGGCCAAGGCCCCGCAACTCCTGGAGGCTCCTAATTACGCGGCCTACGCCGTATATGATGCACAAAATGCCGTTCGCCTTCATCGATTAGCCGATGAAACCGCTGCGGTGTGGCATGACCTTGAAGGCCCGGTTCGAAGTCGAACCGTCGTGCATCTGCACACTCAATGCGGGAATGGCGTGTATATGCCTGTGTGGACCGATCTGTTTGATCCGGAGCTTCCTGAAGACCATGGACCGATTTGGACGTCCCCGGATGTGTGGGTGTTTACGGCAGATTTGCCAATTGAATGGCCGGGGGAATTGTTAACCAATCGCCTGCTGGCTGAAGGCTGCACGCGATTTGAAAATCACATTGTGGAAGCCCCTGACAATTAAAAATTGTCCTGGGGCGGTCATGGAGCCTCGTTCATTTTTATCGGGTCTGATCGGCCAGCCGCCTGACGTAAGTGATCGATCAACTTGGGAGGAACCCGTAACGAACCGCGCCCGGTTCCGACCGAAATCTCAGGCTTGAGGGTTCCGTGAAAATCACTGCCTCCCGTCATGAGTAAATCGAATTTTCGCGCTAAGTTGAGATTGATGGATATTTGGCGAGCGGAAAACGTTCCATAAAACACTTCAAGCCCTCGTAACCCCTGCTCCACCAACGTCCGGCATGAGTCCGTCGTCTTATCGGCATCTAATCCCTCCCAATAGGGGTGAGCAAGTATGGGAATGCCGCCGGCCTCAGTAATCCACGTCATGATTTCAGCCGCCTCAGGGACGATTCGCCGAACATAAGCTGCGCCTCTGACTCCCAAAAATCGATCGAAAGCTTCTTTTATTCCCTTCACGTATCCCTTTTCAATTAACAGTTGCGCGATATGTGGGCGACCCATGGTTCCCCCTCCGGCCACATGCTCCACTTCAGAGAGAGATATCTCCACTTTGAGGGTGTGGAGCCGGTCGAGGATGTGGTGAAGGCGATCAACGCGTGTCGCGCGAAGCTGCTCGAGTCTGGATTGAAACGTACGGTCAGTGAGATCTATGAAATAGCCGAGCATATGCGTTTCCCGCCCCTGAAACTCTGTACTTAATTCAATCCCGGGTATGATTTCAATCGGGAGATGACGAGCGGTGGCCATGGCTTCCGGAAGACCTTCAGTCGTGTCATGGTCGGTAATAGCCAGGATGCTCACGTCTTGTTGATGAGCCAGTTCGACGAGTGCAGTGGGAGAAAGGCTCCCATCCGAGAAATGTGTGTGTGTATGCAGGTCGATACGGCTCATGAGGTCGATTGGGTTTTAGGGTTTCTGTGCCAACATGCGTGCGGTAAACGCCCGCTCCGAAGAGCTTTCATGATCCCCTTCGTCGTAATGGAGAATTCTGAGCCCCTGAAGAAGCATGAGCAATTCATTGTTTTCCAGGCAGAACTCTTTTCGGCGTGGGTGTTGCCGATGAATATGGTTGTCCAAAAGAAAGGTTTCATACATGATGACGCCGCCGGGTTTCAGCGCGTTCACCAGTCGAGGAAAGAGCGGCCGGTATAAGTAGAAGAAGACAAGAATCGCATCGTACATGGCTGTGCCCAAGTCCGGGGGGTGTTGCGGATTGACTTCTAAGTCTCTGCATTGGGTTGTTATCGAGGGTAGGCCCGCTTCTTGGGCTTGCTCCTGAAGTTCATGGAGCGCGGCGGCATCGCGATCGATGCCATGAACCGAAAACCCTTTGGAAGCCAGATACAGGGCATGACGACCACGTCCCGTTGCCACATCCAACACCGTTCCGTGAGGCACTCGGGAGAGCTGGTCCACTAGAAAGGGAGAAAGATGCTTGTGATCATGGGAAGTGAGTGGTTTGCGCGATCGGGTCAATTGGACCCCGACAGACCCTTCAATGTTTTTCAACGGAGGGCGGATTTTTCTGACCCATATTTTGAGGCGGGTAATGGGAAATTCATGAAGCAGGGCTTGGCAGATTTTCTCTCCCAATGTTTCAAGCAGCGAAAAGGCCTGCCCTTCCCCAATGTCCTGAATTCGTTGTGTGATGGTTCCATAATCGACGGTATCAGAAATGTGATCACTCTGAAAAGCCGATTGATTGGAGCATCGGAAAATAAGATCGACCAGAAGAGGTTGAGGTTGCTGCCTTTCCGTGTCGGTGACCCCGCATCGTGCGGACAATTGGATGCCTTTTAGGACAATAGATGAGGACATGGGCCATTATGTCAGAACTTCATTGTCGTGTGCATATAATTTTGAAAGGAGCTGATTCGTCGTCAGAAGTCATGTGTATGGGTGGTGCATCTACCATGCTGGTGACGGCTGAAGAGTTTCGATTGAGTCCTACCCGGCTGGATTGGGTATCCGGCCAGTCTCTTCCTCTCCTGATTTGGAATCAGGGACAGGAATGACATGTGTCTCACAGCCCGGAATTGTTCGGCCCGGAGCTTGGTGCCCTATGGCATTAATCAAAGGTTGCGCTTCAAGAAGCCCATGCCGATGTTTGAGTCTGGTCAATCGCTTGAGTTGTCTTTCACCCAGTCTGTCGGCCTCTAACCCTTTCGTTCTTGGGAGTGTTGAATAATAAAGATTTTCAAGGGCAAATTTGCCCAGGATGAGATGACGCATCAAAGGCTCCGGGTCGGTTCAAAAAAGCATGCCCTGAGTCTTCCCGAAGGGTCCGTCCAGTCCTGCCCTGAGTCATGTCGAAGGGAAGGCCGCAGCCGTTTTGACGCGCGGAGCGTACATTTAGTAG
>JAUIKP010000148.1 GCA_030430725.1 Nitrospiria bacterium | reverse complement strand
CACTCAGGGCGAGTTTCGGTCCGACGCCGCTGATGGTGGTAAGAAGGGAAAAAGCTTGTTTCTCTTCATTCGTGGAAAATCCAAAAAGCTGAATGGTGTCATTCCGCAAGTGGGTGGAGACAAAAACTTGCACTGCAGAATTGATTTCAGGAAGGGTGAAATAGGTAGAAAGGGCAATAAAAACATGATAGCCCACGCCCTGTACAGATATTACGGCGTCTTGTGGGGTTTTTGAAAAGAGGATTCCTGTCAGAGAGGCAATCATGAATATGTGAAACTCAAACTTTCCTCTAAGGGATGATGGGATTCTAGATATTGTAAGGGGCAGAGTGGGGATTATAAAGAAAATTACCAAGGAAGAGCCGAGTAGAACCCAGAAGGTAGAGAGCTAGCACGAGATTATCGATCATAACGAGGTTCTATTGGTTTGAGTTAGGGATTGTGAGCATTGGGAGGGGAATCGTTGGGCCCTTGGAGGAAACGAATCTGAAAATTCAGAGAAACCCAGCACTTCCGTGTAGTAGGTCAGTCGAATTTTGGACAGGCTCCTAAGCACTTTCGGCAGCCATTTTCTCCATCAATTCATCAGATATCTCAAAATTGGCATGGACCTTAGATATGTCTTCGTTTTCGTCTAGGAGATCCATGAGTTTTAAGGCTTGCTCTGCATCTCTGCCTTCAAGGTGAATGTGGTTTTGTGCGATAAAGGTGAGCTCGGACAGACTGGTTTCAATCCGAGCCTTCTGTATGGCTTCCTTGACGGCTTCAAAATTTGCCGGTTCCGAAATGACCTCAAATCCGGTGGGAGTTTGTTTCACGTCTTCAGCTCCGGCTTCCAGCGCCAGCTCAAATAGTTGTTCTTCAGTCACTGCCTGGTTCTCGATGACCAGTAGCCCTTTTTTTTGGAATTGCCAGGCGACTGCGCCGGCTTCGGCCATTGTCCCATTGTTTTTGGTGAGAATATTTCGAACTTCGGCGACCGTCCGATTACGTTTGTCGGTCGAAATTTCTAGGAGAAGTGCCGTGCCTCCTGGTCCATAGCCCTCCAGCATAAACTCTTCGATTTGCATTCCCGGAAGTTCCCCGGTCCCTCGCTGAATAGCCCGTTTGACCGTATCGGCAGGCATATTCACTTCTTTGGATTTAGCAATAGCTTGGCGTAAGGCAGGATTGCCGTCCGGATCCCCGCCGCCACGAGCGGCAATAGAAATTTCGCGGATCACGCGCGTGAAAATTTTACCTCGCTTGGCATCTTGTGCCCCTTTGTGGCGCTTAATTGTCGACCAATGACTATGTCCACCCATGCTCGCGATCCATTTCCTAATAATTCCTAATAATATAAGGCATAAAAAACGACTGAATGCCGACAGAATGCGCCCCTGCGTGGGCTTCTATCATAGTAATTGAAAGGGAGTCAATGCACATGGCCATGGCAGAATGAGAGGTTTGGAATCGCAAGCAAGGTGGATGGTTGTTGTTCTGAGGAGTTAGCACGCTATATCCTGTTCAATTGATTTTCCTCTTTATCCGGTGTTAAGAAAATTAGTTATGCGCATCGTGTTTATGGGAACTCCGGCCTTTGCGGTTCCTACACTTCACCAGTTATTGAAGACAGAGTTTTCTGTCGTGGGTGTTGTGTGTCAGCCCGACCGACCCAGTGGGCGTGGGAAAATAGTTCAAGTGGGGCCGGTAAAGGCGCTGGCATTGTCACAAAATATCCCGGTGGTCCAGCCTGAAAAAATGAAGGATCCCCAATTGATGGAAACGCTTCGAGCATGGAATCCTGAAGTGGTGGTGGTTGCTGCGTATGGCCGAATTTTGCCCAAAGCTATTCTTGATCTTCCCCCAAAAGGGTGCCTGAATGTTCACGGATCACTCCTCCCGAAGTATCGGGGTGCTGCTCCCATTCAATGGGCTGTGATCCAGGGAGAGGTAAGGACCGGAGTTACCATTATGCTTATGGACGAAGGAATGGACACGGGGGCCATTCTTCAACAGGAAGAGATTTCTATTGGTCCGGAGGAAACCTCGGGAGAGTTAGCTCCACGAATGGCTCAAGTTGGCGGAGCCCTACTTGTCAGGACTCTGCGTGGATGGGTCGCGGGTACGATGTCCCCTTTGCCTCAAGATGATTCGGCCGCGACATTGGCACCCATTTTAACCAAAGAAGATGGGTTGATGTATTGGGATCGACCGGCGCGAACCCTCGCCAATCGCATTCGCGGGCTGTTGCCCTGGCCTGGTGTGTATACTTTCCTGGAGGGTGAACGGTGGGGGATTTGGAAAGCCCAAGTTGAAGATCAAGAACCAGGTAACCGGCGCACTGCCGATGACATTCCTCAGGCCCCTGGCACAATTACGGCTGTTACGAAAAAGGCCATCCGCGTCAAAACTGGTCAGGGAAGTTTGAATCTTTTGGAGATTCAACCTGAAAATAAAAAACGCATGCCCGTTGCTGACTATCTAGCCGGGCATCGAGTTACAATCGGCATGACCTTTTCAATGGGAAAGCATGACGATTCGGAGGTGTGATCGTGTGGTAAACATTTTGTGGCACCGACAGGGTTCTGGTGTCAGACGCGTTCGGATGACCCGTTTTGGTGGAATAAGGATACAAGGATGACCGATCAAACCTCAGAGTTATTGGCCTATATTCAGAGTCAAATAGAGGAAATCACCACTATTCACTCGCAGGCCGAGAAGGCCCTCAATGCGGTGCAGGGGAAAGACCATGTCACGAAATGGAAGAAAAAAGTGGTTGATGGTCTAGAACCCTACGTGAGTCAGGCCTATCTTCAGCATATTACCAGGGAATGGCTGGAGACCACCTATTTTGTGGGCGATGTATTCGATGAATTAGCTGATGAAGTGGACATGTGCCGTCGGCATCTTAAGAAGTTGGTTAAGGACATTCAAACTACCGGCATCCCCTGATGTCTCTTTCCCATTATGCAAAACCGGTATGACCCTTCTCATTTGTCTCCCGGCCTATAATGACACCCTTTCCTCCTTATCCGCGCAAACGGCTCGGGCAGCATTTCCTAATTGACCCAAATTTGCTTCGAAAAATTATTGACCTGGCGGACCTCCAGCCTGATGATTATGTCTGTGAAATCGGACCGGGCGGCGGTGCGTTGACCAGATTGTTGTGCCAATCGGCCAAGCAGGTGTTAGCCTTGGAAGTTGATCCCCGTATGGTGGATTTCTTGAAGGAAGAATTTGCGGAATGTGTGAACCTTGATATTCAAGAACACGATGCGCTCCGCTATCCCTTCGATCAACTCCCAGAACCTGCGGTGGTAGTGGCTAATTTGCCCTACAATATTTCAACGCCTATTATGTTTCGGTTGTTAGAAGCTCGGTCTAAGATCCGTCGTATGATCCTAACCGTGCAACTGGAAGTCGCCAAGCGGTTAACCGCCAAGCCCAATACAAAAGACTATGGAGTGCTATCGGTCATGGCGCAACGCTTGGCTGATGTTCGTTTCGGCTTCTCCGTGTCTCGAACATGCTTTCGCCCCGTTCCGGATGTGGATTCCGGAGTGGTACGGTTGGATATTCGTGTTCATCCACCTTATTCTGCTCAGAAAGCTGACGTGTTTGCTTTGGTGGTGCGGGCGGCATTTGGGCAACGACGGAAAACTCTTTTCAACGCATTACGAGGAGCGGGTTTTTCTTTGGCCTGCCTAGAAAGGGCTCAAAAGGGTACAGGAATTATATTAACTCGGCGAGCGGAAACGCTGTCGGTGAGGGAATTTCAGTGTTTAAGTGAAGCGCTCAATGCCCCAATATTTTTTTCCGCCCGTTAAAGCCTCCAGGATTTAGGGCGGACTTGTCATGTGCGTAAGGGTTGTTTGCTCGATAGAAACACTTATGGTAGGATTTTTTGATGAGTATCTTCCCTAGCATAAAGAGCAAGCCAACCAAAGACAAACCCAAGGGATTTTCTGTCTTAACCTCACAAGTTGTAGGAATTTTAGTCGCTACGTTGGGCATTCTTGGGCTGCTCAGCCTGGCAACCTTTTCGTCTTCCGACCCGATACTTTTTGCCGAGCACCCTTCTTCACATTCTGTTCCCGAAAACGCTGTAGGCCTGATTGGGGCGACTCTCGCGTTTTACCTCCTCACATTGGCTGGAGGGGGAGCCTATGTGGTGCCATTTTTGCTTGTAGTATTGGGTTTAAGCATCCTATGGGGCGAAAAACTTCGTATTACGTCCGGAAGTCTTCTGGGATCGCTGCTTGGTGTTCTATCTTTCAGTGCACTGCTACATCTTCGACTTTCAGCCGGGCCTCCAGTATCCCAGATAGATGTCTTAGGGGTAAGCCAAGGTGGAGTCGTGGGACAATGGGTCGCTGACGGACTTGGATCGTATCTGGCGGTCACCGGCGCCACGATCATGCTGGGGGCACTGTTACTAATTGCCTTTCTTTTGCTTGTGCCTGTATCCATTGGGCAAATTGCTCGAACTCTCTTGAATTTTATGGGGCGACTCAAAAATACCGTGGTGGAATCTGTGAAGGAACGAGATTGGTGGGTATCAGACTCCCAACCAAAAATGAATAAATCGATTCGGATTAATCGTCAATTGGCTGCTCGTGGTGGAATTGGTGCGATGGTATTGGAAACTTTGGAGCCCAAGACCAAGTTCTCCAAGGTGAAAAGAGATAATTTGCCAGCCACAATAGAGATAGCGCCTCCTCTTCCCCAAATTGAAGAAGCCGACGACACCTTTATCACTCGCAAGAAAATTTCAAAGTCCTATCAAATGCCTTCCCCCACCGATCTGCTGGATACTCATGCTGCGCGGGCGGCTCATCAGACCGATGCGGTGTTGAAATCTCAGTCGGAAGTTCTTGTGAACACGTTGGCAAGTTTTGGGATTGAAGGGGGCGTCACAGATGTGCATCCCGGACCGGTGATTACCATGTATGAGTTTGCTCCCGGTCCCGGCATCAAAGTCGCCCGGATTGTGAATTTGGCTGATGATCTGGCTATGGCCTTAAAAGCCTTAAAAGTTCGAGTGGTGGCTCCTCTCCCAGGAAAATCCACCGTAGGAATTGAAGTGCCGAATCCTCAGCGGGAAACGGTTGGATTGAAAGAGATGTTGACATCAGAGGCCTTCACGCGGGCACGCTCAAAGCTGGCTTTGGCCTTGGGGAAAGATATCTTTGGGCGGCCGGTGGTGACGGATCTCCGTACTATGCCCCATTTATTAGTAGCGGGTGCGACGGGGTCAGGAAAAAGCGTGGGGCTGAACTGCCTGTTATTGAATATTTTATTTACCGCTCATCCCGATGAGGTGAAGCTCCTGTTAATTGATCCCAAAGTGTTGGAATTGCAGGTGTATGATGGGATTCCTCATCTCATTCGCCCAGTCATTACTAATCCCAAAGAAGCGGCTCGTGGGCTTGGATGGGTCGTACAAGAAATGGAGCGGCGTTACCAGGTGTTAGCGGAATTGGGGGTTCGAAACATTGATGCCTATAATAAAAAAGTCACCGATTGTCAGGAGACAGGTTCTCCATATCAAACCGTGAAGAAGCTGAGCAAAGGACAATCAATGAATGTGGAGGAAGGGACCCCCCTGTTGGAGTCTACAGAAGAAGAGCGAGTTCTGTTGCCCTACATTGTGGTGGTCATCGATGAGTTTGCCGATCTGATAATGGTCGCTCCTAAGGATATTGAGGATCGGATTGCCAGACTTGCCCAGATGGCCCGTGCGTCAGGTATTCATCTTGTCTTGGCGACTCAAAGGCCATCAGTTGATGTCGTGACTGGGCTGATTAAGGCTAATTTTCCTGCACGTATTGCTTATCAGGTTTCTTCCAAAATTGATTCACGGACTATTTTGGATGCGAATGGAGCAGAAAGTCTTTTGGGAAAAGGTGATATGCTGTTTTTATCCTCTGGCACCGGTGGAATTAACAGGCTGCACGGTCCTTATGTCTCGGACGAGGAAGTGCGTGAGGTCGTTGAATGGGTGAAATCCCAAGCCGCCCCCGTCTACGACCCGGTGGCCTTAGAATCTGTCCAAGAACTATCGGTGGATGAGCAGGATCGCGATGAGACCTATGAGCGGGCCAGAGAATTGGTGATGACTACAGGACAAGCATCAGCCTCGTTTATTCAGCGTCGCTTGCGTGTGGGGTATCCTCGAGCAGCCCGAATGATTGAGCAAATGGAGGAGGAAGGTCTGGTGGGTGCTCCAGGGCGTGATGGGAGACGAGAGGTTCTCACTCGAAGTACGGCAATTGCGGAGATAGGATGAGGCCACTTTTGTTCCTACGAAAGACCTTTTTTTTAGGCATCGTTTGCTTTGTGATCTCTATAGCCGATGCCTCGGCTGCATCAGTCTCCGAAGATACCGTTGCCAAGGTTGATGCTCGTTATGCTCAGACCAAAGATTTGCAAGCTGAATTTGTCCAGGAAACCATTCTTGATGGATTTACGACAGGGTTTACATCTTCAGGTCGGCTTTATTTAAAAAAACCTGGATTGCTACGGTGGGATTATTTGCATCCATCGGAGGAGCAGATTTATGTGAATGGTGATCAGGTGATGATGTATGTCCCTGAGCATCAGCAAGTGGTCAAAGCAGCGCTTACGAAAATGGCCGCGTCCAAGGGTCCTCTAACTCTTCTTCAGGGTGTAGGAAATCTTTCTCAGCAATTTACAATTCTGGAATCCGAAGATGGCTTGAAGGATAACGAAAAGTTCCCGAGTCTCACCCTAGTTCCTAAGCCTGTTGACCAAACCCCTCCAACTATCAGGAAAATTGTGCTCAAACTCTTTCCTGATACGTATTTCATTAAGGGGATAACCTTGTTTGAGGTAAGCGGGAATATCTCCCGTGTGATGTTTGACAACATTCAGGCAAATACGGGCCTGTCGTCTAGTCAGCTTACCTTCGATGTGCCGCCGGACGTGGTGGTGGTCGAACTACCCTGATTCCAAGTATTCAGGTTCGTCGTTTTAGATGGTGTTCTCGGATAAGGAAAAGGTGGAAAGAAATGGCTGAGCGCATCTTGGTTGTGGATGACGACAAGGGAGTTCGCGAAGCCTTGTCAGAGTTCTTGCTGTCGTTGGGTTATACCGTCGTGATGGCCGAAAATGGTGAGGAGGCCCTAAAGCAATATCGCAAGGGTAACTTTGACGTGATAATGGCGGACTTGATTATGCCCAATATGGATGGAATGGAGTTGTTGAGGCGTATCCGAGACGCCAAAAATGATGAGGTGATTTTTTTGATGATCACTGGGCATCCCTCTATCGGGACAGCTGTGGAGGCTATTAATCGTGGGGCCGATGATTACATTACCAAACCCTTCCATCTTGAGGATGTCAGGTTGCGGGTAACGAAAGCGTTGGAAAAACAAACCTTAAAAGGTCGCCTGAAAACAGCTCAAGGCTTGGCCTGGGGTCTAATGTTGTCCATTCCTCTTTGGCTATTATTGGGGATAATTCTGGTTATCCTGTTTAAAGGATAAGTCGTTTTTGCCTCGGTGG
>JAUIKP010000147.1 GCA_030430725.1 Nitrospiria bacterium | reverse complement strand
CCAATTTATAGAGGGTGATGACACTCCGGAATCCGGCCCCTCGATCATCGTTTTCGCTGGCGGACACCAATAAATTTCGATGAGGTATGGCTTTCAATCCTTCAGGGCCGTTGCCCGTAGGAAGGACCTGGAGAAATTTAGGACGGTGATTGCGTCGGAGTCGATACACCGTAATGACACTTGAGCGTTCGGATCCCACAAAGAGGTAGTCGTTCCTTCCATAGTCTCCGTATTCAATGCCTTCGGGTTCGTTGCCTTTATTCTCGGAGCGAGCTTCAGGATAATGCCCGATACGAGCCATCAGGTGTTCCATGGAATGGCCAGAGGTAAAGCGTAAATCCCCGGTGGTATTGAAGATGGTAAAACCCCGGCTTCCCCCTACTAAATCCCCTTCATCGGCTGTCGCCAAGTGACGTGTAGAAATCCACTTCACGGCATCCGGTTCTCTGCGGACATCATTCAAGCCGCTATTCAACTCGATGAGATCGTTTTCATTGGTATCAATGTCCGTGAGATCGACGGTTCCCGCTTCCCAATGCTTGACCACGTTCCCTGTTTGAAGGTCAATGAGAACCAGATGGTTATTTTCCTGCAGCGTGACGACGGCGATATTTTTCCGGTTGATATCGATAAATTCCGGCTCGGGATCGGTGGGGAACTGAGTGGGGATTCCCACCAGATCCACTGTGCGGGTGGTCCAGTGCTTGGGATGGCCTTTAATATCGACGATCACCACGAAGCCGGGTGGGGATTGAGGGGGTTCACCATTTCCCAGTTCCTCGTCCCGTTCATTCTCAATCGCAATGGTGGCGTACTTCCCATCGGGGCTGACGGCAATACTGTCCGGCTGTCCTCCGAGATCGATACTTCGTACGATTTGGCGTGTATGGAGATTAATGATCTGTAGAACACCGGAAGTATTGACAAAGTTTTCACTGGTATTGACGACAGCCAACGCATACTTCCCCACAACCGCAACGGACGTGGGTTCTCCACCAACAGCAAGCGTCCCATCAGGTTGAGGATCCGATGGATCACTGATATCCACAAATCCGATATTCTGTGTTTGACTGTCCGTGTAGATGAGCAATCGCCCATTTTCACTCGCCGTCAAGATTTCTGCGACGGTTTCTGTATTGACGTCCGAATTGAGAAAGACGGGGAATGTCGCAATCCGACGGAAATATTTCTCCGGACTTCGGGATTCCCTGTCCCCGGCATGCAATGGAGAAGTCAGAGTGGTTCCGAGTATTGCCAATCCCGTGATGAAGGCGAAGACCTCCCGTCCAAGAGGCTTTGTGTCTGACCATGAGGGCTCAGGTTGTGGAACATCCTTCCGTACGGTCATAGAATCCTCCTTGTTGAATGAGTGGTTTACTATTGAACAGATGGATACGATCAAACATTTCTTTCCAGCTTCCCAAAACGTGTGTAGCGATCCTCCACTGATGATGAGACATGTGGGTCAACCGAAACGCCATGGAAGGACAACGTTGCCGGGCTTCCTTGTCCGTTCTGATGGAGGCAAGAGTACGTGCTGAAAGTTGCCAGTCTGTTAGGGGTCGATCACATCAATGTAAACAGTGCCGAGAACGCAGGTGTCTCCGGAGGACTCCAAGTAAGGTGGCTGGGGGTATTGCGGGGCATCCGATAGCGCGCTGGGAAGGTCCGACCGAGTCCAGCGCTGACATGTGCAGAGAGGTTTCTCTGTCTGCAGAATTATGTGTCTAGGGTGATTCAAGTCATGTCCAGGCAAGGTCGATGGCTATTCGGTCTTTTCTTCCTGTTGTGTTAGTATGGGTGGCCACAGCGATGACAGGTTATTCCCAATGTGAACATCTGCTTCATTCCTTCCTGAAACATGGCCCGACATCGAGTTACCGCTCAAGACCTCTATAATTACACCAAGTGTCTGCATCGCGTGTATCTGGATAGCAATGGCGATCCTTCGGAGAAATCCGAAGTCAGTTCATTTGTGAAATTGTTGTGGGAAGTGGGGTTGCAGACTGAACGGGATTATATGACTTCGCTCGGCGATCAGGAGATCGTGGATTTGCAAAATCTAGCGGTAGAGCCGGCATTTCAAGAAACCCTGTTGGCCATGGAGCATGGAGCTCCTGTGATTTATCAAGGCGGTCTGATCCATGAACAATTTGTCGGGCGACCGGATTTGTTAGTGAAACGTGAAGATGGGACGTCTCGCTTTGGCGAATATCTTTATGAGCCGATTGATATTAAGGCTGGAAAAGGCTGGGAAGAGGCGGACGGCAAGAAACCTAAGTTTAAAGAACATTACGCCTTTCAGATTTTGTTTTATCGGCTGTTACTTGAGAAGATTCAGGGAACCGTTCCAGCGGGTGGCCGGATCATTAATGTGGACAAACAGTTGGAAGAATTTGATCCGGCTCCATTTGAAGATCGGTTTACCCAAGCCATGCAGGACGTTCAGCAACTGGTGTCCGGAGAAGAGATGTCGGAACCGGTGCTGGGAAGTCACTGCACCATGTGCGGATGGTTTAGCCGCTGTTACCGATGGGTGAAAGACGAATCCGATCCCACCGGTTTGTTCTTTGTGGGCAAACAAAAATTTGCGCTCAGGGAGCAGGGGCTTCGAACGATTCGAGATATTGCTCGCATGGATGTGCAGACCTATCTCAAGCCGCCTCATAAGATTCCGCGAATGGGAAAAGTCTCCCTGACCCGGATGAAAGAGCGGGCGCAGGTTCTGGTAGAGGGGAAGCCGAGAATCCGCCCAGGCTATACGTTTCCGGAGGCGGATCGGGAGATTTATTTTGATATTGAAGATGATCCGACCCGTGGCGTCACCTATCTGTTCGGTATGGTCATTCAGGATGGAAAAAGGCCGGCTCACTTTACGTATTATTTGGCTAAAAGACCGGAAGACGAAGAGCAGACGGTCAGGGACTTCTGGGAATTTATTCAATCGACGGACCATGCTGTCTATTATGTGTATTCCCATAAAGAACGGTCGACGCTGAAACGTCTGATGGAAAAATATCATCTGGATGCCGAAACCTTTGAAAAGTATAAGGCCTGCGAATTTGATTTGTATCAAGACCTTATTGTGGAATATTCTGATTGGCCGACATTTTCATACGGAATTAAACATATTGCGAAGTTTATCGGGTTTCAGTGGAGAGACGTGGACCCGTCCGGAGCCAACTCCATTGCCTGGTATAACGATTATTTAGCGAATCCGGCCGATGAAGCCCTACTGAATAGAATTTTGGAATATAACGAAGATGATTGCTATGCCATGGCAGCCATTACACGATATTTTGGCCATCATGCACATAAGAGTCAGGGTAGGGCTGAAGCACAGACACACTGAAGGGGAACGGTGAAACGACCGTTCATGGCGTTCACGGTATTTGCCGGAGCGACTGTGCTCAGGTAGGTTGCTCATTTGTCAGGCCGACGTAGTCACCTGTACGATCCGCTTTGCGACAATGGCCGCGCGCTCCAGGACGCTGCAAGCCATCCTGTGGTTTTTTCTTCGAGGAACCTCAGGACAGGGGGGCTTTGTGAACCGTCCCCCCATCGCTTCTGATTTCCGCGAAATGGGATCGGGTTTGTTTATCCGGTGAAAATTCAATTATTCAAGGGTCCCTGCTGAGGAGAATGTCTTATGGCTGCAACCGTGTTAGTCGTTGATGATGAAAAGGATCTGGTGGAGTTGGTCAAGTATCATTTGGAAAAGGAAGGGCTGAAGTGCCTGGAGGCGCGTGATGGGGAAACGGCCTTGCAAGTGGCCAGGGAACGTACTCCGGATCTTATGGTCCTGGATCTGATGTTGCCGGGGGTGGATGGTTTAGAGGTCTGCCGGAAATTGAGAAAAGACCCGAAAACATCTTCGATCGCCATTATCATGCTGACGGCGAAGGCCGAGGAAGTGGACCGTATTGTGGGGCTGGAGATGGGGGCCGATGACTATATGGTGAAACCCTTTAGCCCGAGGGAACTGATCGCCAGAGTGAAAGCCGTGTTGCGGCGGGGTCAAGGGTTGGACATGCCGTTAATCAAACGGGTTGGAACACTCCAGGTGGATGAAGGGAAACACCAGGTGACCGTGGACGGAACCGTGGTGGAGTTAACCGTCAAGGAGTTCGATCTGCTTTGTGCGTTGATGCGGGCGAATGGCCGGGTCCTGAGCCGAGAGCAAATCTTGGAAACGGTATGGAGCTATTCCAATGCCGTGGATATTGAATCGCGGACGGTGGATGTGCACATTCGGCGGCTCCGGGAAAAGCTAGGAAGGGAATACACGCGGATTGTGACGGTCAAAGGTGTGGGCTATCGTTTTGAGTCGGGGGCGGTCTGAGGTGAGTCTGATGAAAGCGACCCTCATCCATGCCTGATCCTTCGCGCATTTTTGTGGGCTGGATGGTGGCGGCCATGATCGGAGTGGGTGTGGCGGTCGCCTGGGAATGGCCATTCTGGGTGGTGGTGGTATTCGGGGCTGGTCTGGTTGGTGTGGCGGTGTGGCTGACCCGGGACATCTGGGCTCAGACAAGAAAAAGCCATGTAGATGTCATGACAGGCCTTCGTCAACTTGAACGGCTCAGTGGAATGGAGGAGGCGAAAGCTTCTCATGTATTGGAACCCGATGCATTGGGAGCCCATATCCAGCGCCTTGTGGAAAATGTGAAGACACGGATGACCAGTCTGGAGGAGGAACGGACGAAGATTATCGCCATCATGGAAAATTTGGTGGAAGGCGTGGTGGCCTTCGATCCCGGAGGGAAGGTGTTGTTCACCAATTCCAGCGCCCAACGAATATTGGGATTGGACGCCCAGGCGATTCAAGGACGATCCCTGTGGGAAATCATCAGAAATCAGGAGCTGGCAAATTTGGTTGAAGGCTGTCAGGAATTGGCGTGGCATGAGCAGCGAAAGGCTGAAGTCACATTGCATCCTCCCGTTTCCATGGTGTTAGAGGTTTATGCGCTTCCTTTTCCCTTGTCCAATCAGAAAAAGGGAAGTGTGCTGGTGTTGCATGACGTCACCCAATTGCGCAAATTGGAACAGGTACGGACAGAGTTTGTTGAGAACGTGTCCCATGAACTGCGGACCCCGCTGACGGCCATTGTCGGGTATTTGGAAACGCTTGTGGATGAACCGTCATTGGAAACTCCCAACAATCGGAAATTTGTGCAGGTGGCCCACCAACATGCGGTGCGGCTCAGTCGGTTAGTAGAAGACTTACGAAGCCTCTCGGAAATTGAATCGGGAAAAGTCGTCCTGCGTTGTGAATCCGTACCGTTGTGTGAAGTGGCGCAGGATGTCTGTGAGATGTTTCAACATCAACTGTCGAAAAAAAATCTGCAGATTTCCAATACGATCGGCGTCGAGTTCAGTGCCTGGGTTGATAGGGATCGGTTGATTCAGATTCTGGTGAATCTCGTGGATAATGCCATTAAATATACGTCTGCCGGGGGCACCATATCGTTTCAAGCCATATCTTTTGGGGATGAGCGGATCTCACTGCAGGTCACGGATTCAGGCCAGGGTATTCCTTCGACGGATCTTCCAAGGATTACTGAACGATTTTATCGGGTGGATCGAGCGCGGTCCCGTGCAGAAGGTGGGACGGGTCTTGGGCTCTCCATCGTCAAGCATCTGCTCCAATTGCTCGATGGCAAACTTCGCGTACAGAGTGAATTGGGAAAAGGTACCACCGTGGAGGTCATTTTGCCTGTTTCCTCCCCCAATCTCTCAACCAACCTTTTATAGTCTTTCAATTTTCTTCTTCCGTACCTCCACTTTATGTGGTTGTTCTTTGCCCATAATTTCTAAAAATGTCACACACGTGTAACGTAAAATATATGGCGGCGAAACAGTCCCTGGGTTAGGATCCTCTTGAATGCTTCGCTAGTCACAGCGTTCGGCGGATGGCGCTGGCTCAGCATTGGACGGCGAAAAGAAGATTAGGTGAGACAGCAGGTAGTAAAAACCTGGAATGCCGGGGTTTGTGGGGAATGGGAGGTTCGTGAAGCGCTATGAGCCCTGATTTACGCCAGTCCGCCGGTTACAACTGGAAAATGTTTGTCTCACCTGCCTTGGCTGTGGCGAGGCATCGTTTTCCCAATTTGGAACAGCACAATGGAAAATACTACGGACGGCGCTTACTCGGGAAATGGGCAGATCGATAGGGTTCTCAAGGAACTCATCGCCATTCGTACGGATATGGTCGCCGAGGCGGCCAGGTCTCTGGAACGACTCGAAAAGGTGCATGCCAATTATCGAGAGAGCGCCCAAAACTTACTGCATTATCTTGCCCTCCGGCGCCGCGACCTCCGCCCGTTGCAGTTACAATTAGTTGGGTTGGGACTTTCATCACTCGGGCGTGCCGAATCGAATGTTCTGGCCACCATCGATGCGGTTCTTGAAGTTCTGCATCGCCTGAGGGGAGTTTCTTGGAAGGTAAAGTCGCAAGAGGCGGCAGCGGTCGATTTCCGGCATGGGGAGCAGCTACTTTCCGAGCACACCGAGGGGCTTTTGGGCCAGTCCACTCCCGAGCGTGGAGTCCGAATTATGGTCACCATGCCCCCTGAGGCGGCGAATGATTACACTCTCGTTCATAACCTGCTTCAACAAGGCATGGATTGCATGCGCATCAATTGCGCACATGACGACGCCCCGGCGTGGTTGCGGATGATCGAGCATCTGAGGAGAGCGGAACAATCTTTGGGACGATCCTGTCGGGTCGTCATGGATCTGGCCGGGCCGAAGTTGCGCACCGGGCCGATTGAGCCGCGCCAGGCTGTGGTCAAAATTCGTCCAAGACGCGATAGCTATGGGCGTGTCATTGACCCTGCGCGGGTGTGGTTGACTGCGGCGTCTTCTCCTTCCCCGCCACCCGTGCGGGCAGATGCTTCCCTACCTGTTCCGGATACGTGGCTGACCGGCTTGCGCTCCGGTGATCGAATGAAACTCACTGACGCCCGGAAATCCAAAAGGATTTTTACCGTCGTTGATGTGACCGGTAATGGGTGCTGGGTGGAGGCCAACAAGACGACTTATGTTGTTCCGGGTACGGTTCTGATTCACGAGCGCGGGCTAGCGCATGGAAAGGACGGCAAGGCCTCTGTGGGCGAGCTTCCCCCTCGTGAGAACGCCATCTCCTTGCGGCAAGGCGACGTACTCATCTTGAGCCGCGACCTTCAGACCGGTCACCCGGAAACCTACGACAGTGGGGGGCAGGTTTTGGCCCCCGCCGTAATCGGTTGCACAATTCCGGAGGTTCTCGAAAACGTTCGACCTGGGGAATCAATCTGGTTCGACGACGGTAGGATCGGCGGCGTTATCGAGAAAGTCGAGGAGAGGCGCGTTTTTGTCCGAATAACTTACCCCCGCCTGCGGACGGCGAAGTTGCGAGCCGATAAGGGCATCAATCTCCCCGACAGCGACCTTCGCTTGTCGGCCATGACCGCCAAGGACGTGGCGGATTTGTCCTTTGTGGCCAAGCATGCCGATATTGTGGAGTTATCTTTTGCCAAC
>JAUIKP010000146.1 GCA_030430725.1 Nitrospiria bacterium | reverse complement strand
TTTGATCAATCCTGTACTGGGTCAGGCCGGGATTGAAGAAGATGTCCAAGTTCTTCGTGAGGATATGGAGCAGGTAAAAAAGGATCTTGCTGAAATTAAGAGCATCCTTCAGAGTGTGACAAAACGGCAAAGACCGGAAAAAATACAGGCATTGTGGGTGTGAGCGGGGGGGCGGTACTGGGGGAAATCGATGCGCCGGTGACGATCGTGGAATTCTCAGACTATCAATGTCCCTTTTGTCGACGGTTTTCGTTATTTGTGTTTCCTGCCATTCAACGTGAGTATATCGATACAGGAAAAGTTCGGTATGTATTCAGAGATTTTCCTTTAAGCAGTATTCACCAACAGGCAGAAAAGGCGCACGAAAGCGCGCGCTGCGCCGCAGAGTTCAATAAATACTGGGAGATGCATGATGTCTTATTTGAAAGACAAAATGATCTCATGGTTCCCTCTTTAAAACAATATGCGGGAGAACTCGGACTGGATTCCACGAGGTTCGAGGAATGCTTAGATAGCGGGAAATACCAAGTGGCTATTCAGAAGGACGTTGCTGATGGCCAAGCTGCAGGAATTAGCGGAACCCCATCATTCTTTGTCGGGAAAAGTGGTTCCGGAGATTCAATAACCTGTACGATTATCCGTGGCGCCCAACCGCTGGCTACATTTCAAGCCATCATCCAGCAGCTCCTCAGTGATCATGCGTCGAAGGCTGATGCTTCCCCTAAATCTGATGAACATTTTCCCGATCGTTTGCCTTAGGCCTTTATGGAGGATGTTTGATTCATCCACTCACTCGTGAGTGAACTTTTCCCAAGTAACCAACTCACCCAATTCGTTATCAATAACACAAGGTCCCGTCGTTCAGTCGGTTACAACATCGGCAGGCTCATTCAGTTTTTTATATTGCCGGAGTAAGTTTCTGTTGCGACCCCATCCGTACCTCCAAGATTATCCCTTGGCCCATAAAGCCCTTTTGTCCATTACAGCGGTATTCACGTCGCCATTGTCTTCGCATTCCGGGATTTTTCTGGAGCTTGGAAAAAGCCGTCATTTCGTCCTCGTGTTTCCGGCCTGAACCTTCGCTTCTATCCGTTTATGGTCCCTCAATCCTTGTTCCATTTGTCTTTTTTAAATCGTTCATTGGGCTTCATCTGCCTAATCGTGTTCGAATTTTTACCAACAAAGAAAAATTCTAGTAGGTGCCGCCTTTCAACCGATTCAGTCGATCTTCTTTTACTTCAATCCAGAGGGACTTCTCTCGCTCCACTGTCACGGAACCGGGCTTGAAGCCTTTGCCTTTCCTGACGAATTTCCGTAACGTATATATCACTTCGCCTTTCCCGCTTTTTCGCAAATCACTAAACCACAGGGTCAACGTCGCCGCATCCTTTAATGTCTCCGGAGGCACAGTGGTCCCTTTTTCCAACCGGACAACCACGTGCGAACCCGGTGTCCCTCGAGCATGAAGCCAGAGATCATCCGGATTGGCGACCTTCAATGTCAGATGATCATTATCCTTTGCCGTTTTCCCGACTAAAATAGGAAGCCCATCGGCAGAGGTATAGGTCCGGTAGCCCTGAGCTGGAGCCGGTCGGCCTTTGGATACCCGCGTCCCCTGGGGAATCGGGGAATCTGTTTTTTTCTTCGTTCTTGGTAAACTTTCAGGATCCACAATCCCTTGTTCCAACTGAGCCAATTTCCCCTCCAATCGGGCCACCTCCTTGTGGGCCTCGTCCATACGGGGTTGGAGATGTTCCTGAGCCCCGATGTATTTATGATATTTCCGAAAGTAATCTTCCATATTCCATACCGCATCTTTAGCGGGGTCAAGAGGGAGCGTCAGGGTAGGCAGGGCCGGATCATAATAATCAACCATGGTGATGGTCTCTTGTCCCTTTTTGATCTCATGGAGATGACTTTTCAATAGTTCTCCATATCGGGCATATTCCCGAAACCGCTCGGTCTTTTTGAAATCTTCCTGTAGCGCCTGAATTTTTCGTTTGGCCCGTTTGAGTGCTTTTCGAGCCTGCGCAAGTTGCTGTTCAAGGATGGTATCCCGGCCTTCCTTCTCTTCTCGCTGCCCATACCGGGCTTCCAATTCCGCCGACACCGGAAACATTTCGCCAAAGCTACCTGTCTCTTGAGTGGCAGCTTCAGAAAGCGGTTCACGAATTTTCCCTTCCTGGCTGATAACACTCTCGTCCTGAGGGATCCGTCCATCCATGGTGGAAGGAGGGAGAGCCTTTTGGAAGGGCACCGGCTTAAACATTGGAGGCGTATAGCGCTCTCCTACCTTCAAACGGGAATCCCGTAAGGATCTCAAGACCAGTTTTTTCTCATTGAGGACATGCACATTCGCCTGATTCCCGGTCAACGCAATCACCAAAACAGACATCTGTCCGGCTTTTGCTATGGTGATATACACAATCCGGTCTCCCGGCTCTTGGCTGATCTCCGCAATGCGTCCACCTTCCACATGAGAACGCAGAAAGGCACAGAAGGGTGGGGGAGTCGGCGGATTCTCAAACTTTTGAGAAGTCAGATGCAGGCGGGCAAACCGGGGCTCCACGCACACAAGTAAGTGGCTCGTCTGTCCCTGGGCGCGAATATCGAGGGTTAAGGTCAAGTCCCGGGGTTGGTGGATTTTCTGGACGAACCCTCCGACCAGAGCCTTGCGTAATTCCCTGGTAATGGACTCACATTCAGAAAGGGAAAGAGCCATAGTTACGTGTTAAGTGGTGCCGGCTTGAAAAAGATGGGGGGACAGAAGAAATAAATATGCCAATTTCTTCGGAAATATCCTTTACAGCGGTCGTTCTGGTTGCCAAGATTGATCTGGAGATATGAGGTCTTAGATCAAGTGGATACACCATCGCTTATTCTGGATTCTTTCCGACCACATAGGCAATCCATGAGGGGTCGGAATCACCTTTCTCGACGCGATGATACGTACCGGTCCCTTCATTCGCTTCTGCATCGAGGCCTTCCCAGAGAAAGTGCACGTCTTCAAAACCGGCCTCTTGCAGGAGTTCCGTGACTTCGGGAATCGTCCACAAGCGCCAATCATAGACAAAGGCATTTCGAAGCTCACTGCCATCGCGGAAGAGAAAATGAATCCGGGTTGTACAGAAATACGTGGTGGGTTCAAAGACATCCTGATCCCACACGAAGATGAAATCGCCAATGCCGTCTTCAGCGGGATTGTCGATGTCTCGATGCTCCTCTTGCTCCACCTGCGTTTCGCTGCCCCCCCAGATATCCAGCACAAACAACCCGCCGGGCTGAAGCGAACGCCTGGCATTTCTGAGGTATTGTAAAAGGGTCGGACGATCACGGAACACCATATAACTAAAATTCATGGCGACGGTAAGTTGCGAGAGAGGGTGTTGGACGTTCAAGACATTGTCATTGACCAGTGTGAGCCGCTGCTGTTCCTCCGGAGTCAGATGAGAAACGTTGTGTTTGATACCCCAATTCAGGGTAGGCCAATCCAAGTCGATGCCCAAGGCATGATTGTCGGGATGCCGGCTCACGAAATGAGAGGATAACAACGCGGTTCCACAGAAATCCTCGCGAAAATGGCGGAGCGGAGTGTTGGTATAGCTCTCAAAATATTCGGTGAGGAAGGGGATGTCCACTTCAGGGCTTTGTACACTCTTTTGGTAAAGAAGATGGGGGTCGGCGAATTGAGCCATTGAAACTGGTTGTGGTGAGGCATATTCAGGAGAAGTCATTTTACCCTCGTTTCAATTCAGAAGAGCGCATTCACTTTAAGATTTCGCCAAGCAGTGGAGTGGGGTATTATTGAAATTTGGAGACTCTCAAATTATGGCCCATTGTGCTAGGCAATATTACGGGAATGTGGTGGTCTCTTTCTAGGGATAGATCCAGGAACGGTTGAATCTCTTGATACGCATACTGCATCCTTGTTTCCCCATTGATAAAAGCCATGGTTGCCGGGATGAAGGAAGGAGAAATGGGATTTTGCACATCACCTGTTCCAATTGAATACGCAGTTGGCATCCAACTGCGCGGTTCCCTGTTACCGTTGATTCTTTGGTTTCACACAAGATCGAAAAGGAATGTTTAGATGGATGGTACGTCGGTAGCTATTATCGCGAGCGGGGTATTTGTGGGTATGGGCGCCGCCTTCACCGGGCTCGGTGGTGGATTTTTGATGGTCCCTCTGCTCTTATTTCTGGGTTTCACGGCACAAAAGGCCGTGGGCACCTCATTCGTCGGAATCCTGGTGATTGCGGTCTCGGCCTTGATTGCTCACGGGAGGATGGCTCATGTGGATTACAAATATGGCCTCCTGCTCGGCCTGGGCGGAATCATCGGGGCACAAATCGGTGCACGCCTTGTTGAAGGTGTTCCCACTGAACTGTTCAAGAAAATCTTCGCGGTCCTGCTCATTGGACTGGCGATATATCTCTTTGTGAAGAAATAGGTCCAAGTCGAGACACCATCCCAACACTAGGGGACATCGGTTCGGCAGGTGTTGGTTTTCGCTACCGAATATCCAGTGAACGGAACAATCCATTTGTGTTGAATTGGCTATTTTCAACACATGGCTCTTGCCAATACATCATACTTAATAGTAATTGTGAAGGGGTGGATTCTCTTTGGCCGCATGTTTGACTCCAGCAGGCATGCCCGTCCGTCAGTTGTGATGAATTTCCTATGATAAATTCGGAGGACCGACGCCATAGCCTGAAGTCTGTGGCGGTCGGCCAATGGGACCCGACCATGACATTCCATTATGACATGGTGTTTGCGGAAAGACCCTAATGATTGAGCCAATTTTTCTCCAGTCTCTGTTTCTACTCGGAACAGCCGTGGTCGTTGTGGTTGTATTCCACCGATTCCATATCCCATCGCCACTTGCCTATCTGCTCGTAGGCGTGCTGCTTGGATCATACACCCCGGGTCCGGTCATTGAGGCACAACCGGTTCGTGCTTTGGCAGAATTCGGGATTGTCTTTTTATTGTTTACGATCGGCCTGAATTTTTCGATGCCGCAAATCCATGCCTTGCGTCATCAGTTACTTGGGCTGGGAACGGGGCAGGTCCTACTCACGACGATCGCGGTGGGGTTCCTGGCCTGGCTCGTGGACTTACCCATTGCCGCGGCCTTTGTCGTGGGAGCGGTGTTCGCGCAGTCTTCCACGACGATTATCAGCAAGCAATTGATCGAACAGGGAGAGGAGCATAGTCGGCACGGACGATTGGGGATCGCCATGTCCGTTTTTCAGGATGTGACTGCCGTCCCTTTCGTGGTCGTCATCCCTGTGCTCGCTATGGCGAATACGGAGGTTGTGGTTCTGGCCGGTTCACTCGGGATGGCGTTTGCGAAGGCAGCTCTGGCGTTTGGACTGGTCTTTCTGGCCGGACGGTGGGTGATGCGCCCCTTATTTTATCTGGTTGCAGAGCTACGCTCCACGGAAGTGTTCACCCTGACCGTCCTGTTTGTGTCATTGGTTTCGGCATGGACGACGAGTAGTCTCGGCCTGTCCATGGCTTTCGGTGCCTTCCTGGCAGGGATGATGCTGGGTGAGACCGAATTCAGACATCAGGTGGAATCGACAATTCGTCCCTTTCGCGATGTGTTGCTTGGGCTGTTCTTTATCGGGATCGGAATGCTGGTCGATCCGTCGTCGATCCCGGGTATTTGGCATTGGGCATTAATGGGAGCCACGGTCTTGTTGCTCATTAAGTCAGCCCTCGTGGCCCTGATGGTACGATTATCGGGTATGGATACTTTGACTGCCTGGCGGACCGGATGGCTATTGGCGGTGGGAGGTGAGTTCGGATTCGCTCTGCTTTCCATTGCACTGGATGTGGGTGTGGTCCAAGCAGATATCGGTCAGATTGTGCTGACCTCTGTGTTATTTTCTATGATTGTTGCCCCCTTTCTCATTCGGTACAACCAGGTGCTTGCCCGCTGGTGCACACCTCGTCCAGCCCGGGAGGGGAAGGATGCTGTTCCACAAGTCAGTCTCGATACCCTCGGGCCTCTTCGAGATCATGTCATCATTTGCGGGTACGGGCGTATAGGCCAGAGCGTGGCCCATCTACTTGAAGAAGAACACATTCCTTATGTGGCATTGGATCTGGATCCATCCAGAGTCAAGGATGCGAATATCGCCGGTGAGGGTGTCTTTTACGGAGATGCCTCGGAACGCACCATTCTTGAAGGGGTTGGCGTCGGCGCGGCCAGGCTGGTCGTGATCGGCCACGCCGATGTGGCCTCCGCCCATAAAACCCTACATCACCTTCGCAGCTTACGTCCGGATCTTCCGATTATGGTCCGCACTCGTGATGAAACCCATGTCGATGAATTACGTGCGGCTGGTGCCACGGAGGTGGTGCCGGAAACACTGGAAGCAGGTCTTATGATCGCTGCACACGCCTTGGTGTTGCTGAATGTGCCTATCTCCCGTGTAGCGCGCCGCATGCGGGAACAGCGAAATGGGCGATATCATTTATTACGTGAGTTTTTTCTGGGAGATAGCCTGCTGGCTTACACGAGGCAGGAACACAACGTCGACCGCCTTCGCCCGGTGGTTCTGCCGCCGGACAGTCCTATTGTGGGACACACATTAAATGAACTGAATCTCAATGGCGTTGCGATCGCGGCGTTGGTGCGGGAAGGGCAACGGCAGCTCATGCCGTCAGGGGAGACCAGGCTGGAGGCATGGGATGTCGTTGTGTTATTCGGCTCGCCTGATGATCTCCAGCGTGCTGAACGTGCCCTGCTCGGATAACGGGGATATGAACCTAGCGGCGTTTTCGACTGAATTCGTCATGGAAGCCGTACGTATCCCACAGTGGATGGGTGCCCCACCGTAACTCCACGCGTCCCGCCCGATTCTGTCTTGAAGGTTTCATGAGCACCATCGCCATGTCTTTGACAAATGGCTGAATTTTCAGCATATTGCTATTGGGACTTCATTCGACCCACCTGATCTTTATTGTTGTGAGGCATTTCTATGGCAACATGGCTTATTCCGGCACTGAAAGCCGTTCTTCCACATATCGGAACAATTATTTCGGCCACCGCACCTGCGTTTACTAAAAAAGGAACGGCTCCTACCACGGATCAAACACACCTATTGCAGCAACAGATCAGCGAATTACAATCAGCCGCCTCCCAGAACGCCACACATGTGAAAGAACTCGCCGAACAATTGCAACGCACGGTTGCGGCCCTCGAACAGGCCGCTTCAGTGGCCACATCCAATCAGCAGCGCTCCTTGCAACTCAGTCTTGCGGCGATTGCCCTATCCGCTATCTCTATTTGTGCCGTGCTCATGCATGTTCTCTTCCTCTAAGACCGCATCCGTTCCAAAAAGTATCCGCCATACCACTGCACGGTGATAGAGTTGGGAGTGATGCTCAGATTTTTGATAGCCTTATGGGCTTTGGTAACATGTGGGGACGGATGCGGCAGGATATGGACGCATCCGGAAAGCTCTGGATGAGTGGGGCTCCGGTCGGAAAGATCGGTAGTGTCTTTCAACACGCGGCATGGCAGGCAGACGG
>JAUIKP010000145.1 GCA_030430725.1 Nitrospiria bacterium | reverse complement strand
TCCCGACACATCGGGTTTCCTCGAAACCGGAGCCACACGGTTGTCCGATATGGCCAGCAAACCTGATTCCTTCACACTTGGACCTGCCGAACGATTAGTGCCCTGGCTGGACCCTGAACCGCTCTCCAATCAAACGGCGGCCAGAGACAGCATCCCGACCACCGTGCTGACGACTATCTGGGGAGACACACGGCAAACACGTTGGACAAAGCTGACCACATTAATCGTCGATCAGGTTCGGAAAAATAAACGAATTCTCTTAGTGGCTCCGGATCATCACACAGTTGATGAATTAACTGGTGCGATCGCACACGCCTTAAAAATGGCGGCCTTGCCCTACCGAAGTTTGCTCTGCCGGTATGAACTACCTGTAGTAAAAGATGCGGGGGGGATGCTTCTCCAGGACTTTGGCTTTGAAGCACAGATGTCCCATTTTTTTGCCAAGGCCAACGCCAAAAAAGTCTCCTTACGAAAAAAATATGACCGGTTCAGGGAACTGACTCCAATTCTGGCCTACAAACGCGACAAGCAAAAAGATCTGAACGAAGTAAAATTGCTGGAATGGCGATTACTCACCCAGCTCAGTGACTGGCAAGGGAAAGTCAAAAATATCGATAAAACTCTCCGGGACTATGAGGCCCTTCCCATTTGGACACGGATGAGTATGCAGGTGGCGGGCAAAAACATCGAGACCCTGGCCGAATACCGGAAAATTTACCAAGGCAAAATTCTTGGACTCATGAAAGAAGTCGAAGTAGCACAAACACGAATAAAAGAGTTGATCCCCGAAGCGACCGTTCCTAAAAACCTGCGACCGGAATACGATGAATTAAAAGAAGAAATCAAACGATTGGGCGGCACAAAAAAAATTCGGGAAATGCTGTCCGCTGGAGAAGGCACCAACCGCCAAGCCTTCGCACAAAACAAACGTATCATGACCTGCACACCGGGCCGCATCCTTACCGACCCGCTCTTCCGAAAAGTCCCGTTTGATTTACTGGTTATTGATGAAGCCCCACGAATCCCTGCATCACTTTTGCTTGCTGCCACTGGTACCATTCGTGAGCGAATCATTCTTAGTGGAGACACCTCCGACCTGCTACCTGGAGAACCGGGGACGACACCTTCTCCTGGCCGCTGGCCACAAGCCTTTCTGGAAACCCTTCTGGGTCCTTCACCCCAACCTACCAGCGTGGGATAACTTTACGAACAGGCCTTTCTTTCTTGTAACTACTGATGTCTCCTTTAAGAAGAACGGCTCGGGTGGGATTCCTACGAAAGAAGTTCAACGACGGAACCACAATAACTTGACCGCATTTCGATAAAAGATGATAATCGCACTCACGTGCCGAAGTGGCGGAACTGGCAGACGCACTAGATTCAGGGTCTAGCGCCCTCCGGGGTGTGCGGGTTCAAATCCCGCCTTCGGCACCATCTTTCTTCATATTTCTGATCTCTTAAAAGAATTCCTTCATCAACACATTATTTGATATGTTAATGCTCAGGAGTATGGCAATTGCGGAAGAAAAGCATTCCGGTATATAGAGGAGAAGCAGTATGAAATTGGGAATCCTTGTAACATATTTCGGACTCATTCTTTTCCCTGTATTGGCCTTTGCCCAGAGTGGTGAAAATCTGGAGCCGAAGTGTCAACAATTGGCTCATGAATTTGCAGAAAATCCAGAATCTCTCAACGAAATGCAACTCAGGCAGCTGCAATTCTGTGTGACTCACACTATCGAACAGCGCTATAAAACCGATCCTCCCGATCTACTCAGAGGGACAATCATTGAGCCTCCCGTATCTACAGAAAAACCAGAACTGAAGACTCCAGTTCCGTCACAACATCCAGATGGCCAACAATAAAGAGAGCTCTCGTTCCGCTTCAACGAAAGCATCAGAACTGGCCCACGTTAAAAAATAGAAACGTCCTATCCAACTCCCAACCTCGACATCCCTTCCCTTCCCGTTGTCTGTTCCATGAAATCATTCAACGTCGCTTGACATCCCTTTCAGATATTCCTCGTTATTCACCTGGTTTCACATAAGCCATTTAGAAATATTTGTTACGACTTTTGAGGAATGGTGCCAATCCCTCCCGATTTATAATCTGGCAGATAATACCAATTAAACCGGGAGGCGATAATGTGGATAGATGAAATGGATACGATTCAAACGTGGGTAAATGGGGAAGAAATCATCCTCAAAAAAGTTGACAGAGAGTATTCCTACCGGCCAGCCAACGCAACCGGCAATTGGGTTCAAGGGCTTCCCCATGGCATGGTATGGGGCGACGCCCAAACCCTCTTTGAAGACTCCCTTTAACACTCCTTCGCTTCTCCAACGAGGGACCTCAATTCCTTTTTTCTCTTACCATCAACACGTTCCGTTTTTTCGTCACGTATGGCTTGTCATTCGGGATACCTACTGACTACCTCTGGATTTCCTGTTATCCACAATAAGATTTCTCTGACGTACCAGACCGGTACTATGGGGAAATACCCTCCCCTTTCTTATTGTGTTCTGGGCACAGAATCAGAATGACGAAAACCGACGTTGATCCAAAGGGGAATTAAGAGGACCCCCAGTAGTAAGAGTCCGACAATCCACACCTCACGCCAGGACACCCACTCGGGAGCCGGACTACCTACCAGCCAGGTTCCGATACCCGTAAGCAAACAAAATATGGACAAAGCCGTCAGTCCCATCGCCAGCATCGCTCGCCAAAATCGTCGAACTCCATTTCGTCGCTCTGGCTGAACCCGCTGTTCAATTGGTCCCCAAAATCCCGGAGGACGCGCACGCCGGTAAAAGGTTTCCAAACGATCAAGATTTTCCGGTCCGGTAAACCAGGATACGGTTATCCCAATCGCGCCGGCTGCTAGGCCCATGATTAATAGCCGCATTTCCTCTTGCGGCCCTGGGAGGGTCCACAGCAAGAGGGGAGCCATGATCATCGATGCCGCAATACTGGCCAATTCACCCCAGGCCGTAACTCGCCACCAGATCCAGCGCAATACCAATACCACCCCCATCCCTGCACCCAGCAACAAACTGATTTGCCAGGCCGTCTGAATGGATGACAACCACGGGATAATACAGAGGGCAATAAACAGAATCAGCAGATTACTCCCACGAGCAACCCACACCAGGGCACGAGGAGAAGGAGAGCGTTTGAGCCAACCCTCACAAATAAACCGGCGATAGAGATCATTGGTCCAATAGGACGCCCCCCAATTCAAATGCGTATCGACCGTTGAAGCCAAGGCCGCTAACATTCCGACCACCATCAATCCTTTAATCCCCGGCGGTAACAGCTCATTCATCCCTTGCACAAAGGTAAATTCTCGAGCCGCAATGAATTGAGGGCCCAGGGTCTCTGGCAGCGGCGGGAACACCACAAGCAATCCTAAAACCAATGGAAGCCAGATCAAACTCCGGAGCAGGACTTGAGCCACCGAAAACACCACAGCCGCCACTCGCGCATCGTGATCACTCCGACAGGCCATGGATCGTTGAGCAAGGTATCCGGTCCCATCCGCGTTCATTTGTAAAAGCCATTGAAATCCATAGACCAACAGCACCAGCATGGTCGCATCTCTGGCACCAAAGGGCGTAAAAGCTAAAATTTCATTACCAGTCAGCAAATACCCTGCGGAAACCGAAAATTGTTCATGAATACGTTGCGTCAAGGACGAAAGGCCACCCACATGGTCCACCACCACCCAGGCAAACGCGCCACTGGCAACGATCCCGATTCCAAATTGCACCAGATCCGTGGCGACGACGCTTCGGAGTCCACCAGTGGTGGAATATAATAAGGTCACAGACACAATAGCTCCAATTGATAAGAGATTATTGGTCGAACGAATCCACACATTTTCCGCTTCCAACCCGCCAATGGTAAATGGGACACCGGCCCATTTGACCATTTGGACACACACATCGAAGACCCCGGCAGGAAGCCATTGATCCCAGAGAAGAAACGGTTCAGCAAGACGAGTTGCCGCCAGCAGCACCATGGCTAACACGGTGCAATTGACGATTGTGCCGAAATAAACGGCTTTGATGCCCCGAAGAACCGATGCCGCACCGTGGCCATATCGCACCTCCGTCAGCTCGGCATCGGTGAGCACACCGACCCGCCGCCAACTCGGAGCCAAGAGAAAACCCACCAGGAGAAAAGCCAGTGCATAAATCCACAATCGCCACAATGCGAAAATTCCGGCCGTCGCCACTAATCCGGTGACCAGCAGTGGAGTGTCAGCGGCAAATTGCGTCGCCGCCATGCTCAATCCGGCCTTCCACCCCGAGAGACTGCGTCCGGCAAGAAAATACTCTTCCAGATTTTGAGATGCGACCGCCCGCTCTCGAAACCCCGCTTGCAGGGCATAGAGAATAAAAACCACAAGAATCGCCCAATCCCATCCCGTCATTATTTTTGATTCGCCATGGTTGGGAGTTCTATCACAAAAAATGAATTCTATTTATTGAACAAGGTTCCCGAATTTCCAGCCAACCACCGGCAACATCAACCCACATAGCACAAGAACAAACCCAAGCCCCATCACACCCCATCCGACGAATGTGGCCCGATCACCTAACATGACCGGCGTCTCCGCCCTGAATCCCATCCCTGCTGGAGGCCACTTCTGGGTCACACGAATCCGTGATCCGATGTACATGACATATGCACCCATTCCCACGGCCGGCATGCCGGCCAGCATCGTCACCACCAGAAGCCACATTCCGATCTGGTATTCCATTGTCTTGGTTGATGAAAAATCCGCCTTGGTCACCTGAGAGAGATACTCCATCGTGAAATAGATCAAGGCCCCACCAAAAATCAGCAGCGTCACAAGCATCACCAGCAAAATTGGTCGATTGGAAGACTTCACCATGCCTGGGAATTCTCCGAGGAATTCGTTACCTTCCACAACCGTTGCTTGCGGCTTTCCGGTAAGCCTTGAGAAGTGATCGCTTCATAAAACATGCGACACCGACTCACATATCCAACTAAATGGACATCGCTAAACCAATCCATCTGCCATAATTCTGAAGAAAGCAAATGTTGCTGTGCGACCGGTAGGACATAGGCATAGGCCGTTATTTTAGAGCCATCTGAGCGGTAAACCCTAAGCAATTCCCTGCGATACACCGGGTCTTCAAACCGGTCCAGGAGTTCCCAAATTTGATGACTCATTGAGCTATATACGCGACCCTGCGTCAGAGCGCCTTCCCGGGCCACCATTCCCGGATAAATTCGATCCTTAAACCGAAACCGGGCGAACCCCGGCGCTTCTGCTTTCACCCATGGCAACGCCAGCCCGGTCACCGCTTCCATCACTTCGGGAAATTGCAACGTCCCATAAGTAAACAAGGCATCACTCATCTCATGATTCCAATCGAATGACCTCTGATGATCGGCCTTAAGCAGAGCGTTCTTTTGCAGGGGACAATTTAAGCTCCATGCCAATCTTCACTCGGTAACAAGCCTCATCGTCGCCGGATCGATTCGTGCCGTCGCCCAAGCCACACACCCGTGGCAAGCCATAGACCCGCAATGGGCAGTGCCGCAAATGCCATGGAAGACAAGGTCATTCCCCAGGTATGAAAGACGGAGACAATCCCTGTCCCCGTCATATCGGCACCTCGATGAACCACCGTATCAATCACATTTTTCGCCTGATATTTTTCTTCACGGGATACGACGGTAAAGAGGGTTTCTCGCGTCGGCTTGGTGATGGAAAATTCTCCCGCCCGCCGCAGAACACCAAACCCGATCAAGACCGGCAGGACGGTCGCCAAGCCAAACACCCCAAATCCAATCAATGATACCAGGGGCATGACAGCCAACATGCTCACGACGCCAAAGCGTGTCAACAACCAGCCTGTCGCGAAAAACTGGAGCGTGAACGCGAAAACATTGATCCCAAGATCTACCGATGCGAACAATTGCATGCGACCTTCCGAACTCGGCATAACTTGGGGAATTAAGATGGTTTGCTGCGAATATAGGAACGTTGACAGAATCGAATAACACATGAGATAGAGGGCAATGCCTTTCAAATATGGCGAGCGAACAATACACACCACACCTACCCACAAGCTGGGAGGAATGGATTCACGATGGCTGATGGAAGAAAGGCGTCGGTCTCCCAGATCAATCCCATATTGACCGTGATACCATTTCAACAATGCCATTATGCATCCCACCGCGATCAATAAGAAAATCGCTGACACCAGGAGTAACCCGGAAACTCCGACCCCTTTTACCGCCATTGCGGTAATAAACGGGCCTGTCATGGCGCCAAGACTGCCTCCTGCAGAAACACAACCAAAGAGTCGGCGAGCCGCATCGGTGGGAAACACATCGGCCATAAAACTCCAAAACACCGACACGACGAATAAATTAAACACACTCAACCACACAAAAAATATCGGCCCAAATGCTGGAACCCCGACTCCACTTTGCAAAGCCCCAAAAAACACCAAAAGATTCAGGATAAAAAACCCATAGACGGTTGGCAATAATCGACGAATCGGAAAATGCCCCGCGACCCAACCGAATATCGGGATCACAGCCAGCATCGTGACGAACACAACGGAAAACAGCCACGGAAGATTATGAGCTCCCGAGAGCACTCCCATTTCATCTCGAACCGGTCGCAGAATGTAATAGGCCGCCAGCACACAAAAAAAATAGACAAACGATCCGAAGAGCGCAGGAAGTTCATCCCGTTCAACCGGCACCACCCGGCTGATCAACTGATGAAGAAACTGTTGAACAAATTCCGCCATTGTGTACCGATTTCTTTGGTCACTATAACTGAGACGCATTGATTGGTACATTAAGACGAATTCCGTCTTTTGAGACTTCAGACATCGCACCTCATGTCGCCCCACCATGGGTTTCCGATACCCATGAATGCATTCACAAGCAAAAGGACCGGAGGTTTAAAATGGAGAGAAAACGCAGTGATCGCAACTAATGGGAAAGCTCAAAAACGATCTTTCACAATTCCCATCAGCATTCCCGCACACCTCCACCTCATGCTTGGGATGATTAGGAGGTGAAACAGCCAGGGTCGAAAGAAATCAAAGATTACAACTATTGGGAAGGTGAGAGGGATAGGAGATGAGTTATTTGAGGATGATCAAAGATAGCTTGCACATGGGCCAAAAGCTCCGCCTGGCCTTCGGATGGATCAACTCGCTGATGAATGACGCATGCCACCGTATTCAACGCAGCGTGCAACGTTTCAGAGGATGGGGGAGATGGAGAAGACCCGAGGTGTCCCAACGAGCCGAAGGAAGACTCAGGATTGGCAATAGAATTGTCCGGCCATTTCTTCTGTGATGCCAAGAGAGAATGACGAGGTCGTTTTTGCAACCCGGCCAGCATGTGATCAAGATCACTCAGGATAAGATCGAGATGCTCTACCTGACATTCATCAGACAACGCATGAACATAAATATCCTCTCGCCCCCTGGTGTCTAAATGAATCCGGTAGCGGCCCATACTAAAAGCGCCTACCGGCTCATCGATGAGGGCAAACTG
>JAUIKP010000144.1 GCA_030430725.1 Nitrospiria bacterium | reverse complement strand
TTCGAAATCGAGGGAAGGCAGCTACGGACGAAATTGAAATTGTCTTAGAAAAAACCTATTCCGATTCTTCATTGAATTAATCCCATGATGTTCTGGTCATTCGTGAAACGATCTGTGGTCTTCGGCCTCGCCTGGGCGTGTCTAACCGGATGGTCTTTCACGGCATATGCCCAGAATCTCACCTATTCCCCCACGCCGAGTAATCCGGTCGGGCGCGCTCCGCAAGCCATTACCACGGGAGATTTCAATGGGGACGGTTTGTCGGATATCGCGACGGTTAACGGCACATCCGACGACGTCTCAGTGCTTTTAGGCAATGGCAATGGCACCTTTCGATCAGCGGTGTCCTTCGGAGTCGGGAAAATTCCGCTGGCGGTTGTTGCCGCCGATATGGATCGTGACGGCCTCCTGGATCTGGTTCTGGCCTTAAGCGGCGCTGATCAGGTGGTGGTGCTGAAAGGTGAGGGCACCGGCCTGTTTAAGAAGTTCGTCAGCCAGGGGGCAGGCAAAGGGACGACCTTTCTAGCGGTTCGGGATGTCAACGGGGATGGATGGAGTGATGTGGTGGTGGTGAATAGTGGACGCTTTGGGTATTACCCGCCGTTTGATCTCGCGGTGCTCTTAAATGATGGCCAGGGAGGCCTGCTCGCCCCTGTGGCTTACGAACAGGACGGACGGGACGGCATGTTTCCGACCGGGGTGCTGGTCGAGGATCTGACCGGTGATGGAAAGCCCGACCTTGCGGTGACATGGAGTCAGCCGAGTTGGCGGTCCCCGAACGGGCTTGTTTCCATTCTGAAGAATACCGGTAATGGGAAGTTTGCCCTCGAGAAGGAACTCAAGCCCGGCTTCACCTTAAGCGCGATCCAGGGAGCCGACATCAACCATAATGGATTGGTGGACCTGGCTGTGACCAGTCTTTTTTCTGATACCGTACGCATTCTGCTCCAGCGCGAGGGGGGATCGTTTACCGAATTGGATCCGATAAAGGTCGGTTTTGCGCCGGTAGGAGTCATGTTTCGTGATTTCGACGGAGATCAGGAGATGGACATGGTTGTGGTCAATCGTGATTCCAATAGTTTGTCGATTTTATTGGGGAATGGAGCCGGACGTTTTACCTCAGCCGGCCATTTTGGTGTCGGAGCTACGCCTTCAGCCGTAGTCGTGGAGGATTTTGATCAAGACCAATTTCCCGATCTGGCCACGGCCAGCACGAATATCGATGGCGTATCGGTCCTGCTGAGCGGAGATGGGGCTGTCCCTCTCCCAAGCTTGAGCACGGATGTCATGGTCTTTGAGATGGAATCGGGTCAGGAGGCGAATCCTTCATCCTCTCATCACATGATGCGCGTCTCCAACATCGGGTTGGGACTGCTCAAAATTGGGGATGTGAAGATTACAGGAAATGAAGCGGATGCCTTTTCTGTTGCGGATAACACCTGCGCGGATGTGACCCTGCATACGGGCGATTCGTGCACGCTCCAGGTCGGATTCGCTCCACACGAACCGGGAACCCACCATGCCATGCTCACGATCCACGATAATGCCAGCGGTAGTCCACGACGCGTCGTGTTAAAAGGCCTGGTGAAAAGTTAAAAAAGGGTGTTGGTTGGAATGCATGTCTAGCGGAACCAGCCCCTTTTGCCCTCCCTTCCCATCATGCCATGCGATGTCTGCCTTCAAACTTTCCCCATAATCCGGTATGCTCTCTTTCCATTCCTTGAATGGTCTGTTGAATATTTCAAACACTTTGCTTTTTCACCAGCATATGAATACCCAAGGATTACCAGAAAAAATCGTGGAGTGTTCAAAAAGGCTCGTCCAGTCCTGCCCTGAGTCATGTCGAGGGGAAGGCCGCAGCCGCTTGGGCGACCGGAGCGTACGGAGGAGTACGTGAGCACGGCCAGGCGGCGAGAACGGATTGCCGTCCCATCCTGAAAGGTGGCCCATTTGTTTTCAACACTCCCCTGAAGAAGAATGTGTGTGATGTCGACTTCCGGGCAATCCAGTCAAAATGTATGGGTGGGGATAGATATCGGGGGGACCTTTACCGACTTTGTCATCTATTCCTCCTCGGATCAATCTCTCCAGCGATTTAAAATTCTTTCGACTCCGGCCGACCCTGCGGAAGCCGTCCTGCAAGGGTTAGCCCAACTTCCTCACCATCCTGGTCGTCATGTTGTGCATGGTTCCACCGTCGCCACCAATGCCATTCTTGAGCGCAAAGGGGCAAGGACGGCTCTCATCACGACAAAAGGTTTTCGCGATGTGTTGCACATTGGACGGCAAAATCGTCCTGAGTTGTACGATCTGTTTCCTGTCATTTCCCCGCCTCTGGTTCCGCGTGAATGGTCATTTGAAATCTCGGAACGGGTGGATTGTAAAGGGAACATCCTGACGCCTCTTCAGGATCAGGGTCTGCCCCCAATCCTTGAAATGTTACGGAATGACGGGATTCAGTCGGTGGCCGTGTCGTTGCTGTTTTCCTTTGTGAATCCTACTCATGAGCAATGGCTGACCAAGCGGTTGCGTGACGAAGGATTCTTCGTCACGGGCTCCTCCGAGATCCTGCCGGAATTTCGGGAATATGAACGAACCAGTACGACGGTGGTGAACGCCTATGTATCCCCCGTTCTTGATACCTATTTGGGCCGGTTAGAACGGGAGATGAAACCGACTGAGTTTCATATTGTGCAATCGAACGGGGGGCGTATTTCGGTCGCGCAAGCGCGAGGACATGGCGTCCGTTCTATTCTGTCTGGTCCGGCTGGAGGTGTGGTAGGGGCGCGATACCTGGCAGGATTGGCGGGCTTCACCCGTATTCTGACGTATGATATGGGCGGGACCTCCACTGACGTGGCATTGGTTCATGAGGCGATTCATGTCACGACCGAAGCCACAGTGGGGGGGAATCCCATTCGCGTGCCTGTCATCGATATGCATACGGTTGGGGCCGGAGGTGGTTCTCTGGCTACCGTCGATGCGGGCGGCAACCTCCGTGTGGGACCTCAAAGTGCCGGAGCTCAACCGGGTCCGGTGTGTTACGGGCGGGGGGGGATCATCCCGACGGTCACGGACGCTCATGTGGTTTTGGGTCGTTTGCCGATCGACGGGTTTTTAGGTGGCCGGATGAGATTGAACGTCGAGGCGGCGCAACAGGCGTTCGATGAAGTCAGTCGGCAGATGGTGTTGGCCCCTCGTTCCGGCTTGGATGTCCGGCAGACCTTGGCCTTGGGTATGATCCAAATTGCCAATGTGCATATGGAGCGTGCATTGCGAGTCATTTCGGTGGAGCGGGGAGAAGATCCGAGGGAAACTGTTCTGGTGGCATTCGGTGGGGCCGGCGGATTACATGCTTGCGATCTGGCCAGAGCACTGGGTATTCCGCATGTGTTGGTGTCGCCCATGGCCGCCACGCTCTCTGCGCTGGGCATGTTGGCTGCAGAGGTGCAATTGGATTATGTCCAGACGGTGATGCTGCCGGGAAACACGCCGTTCGAGATTATTGAACAGGATTTACAGCGGGAAGGGGTGGATCCTGACCTATGGGTTCTCTCTCGAACGGTCGATGTCCGTTATGTTGGTCAATCCTTCGACTTAGCGGTGCCGCTGACTTCAATGTTCTGCGAGGAATTCCATCGGATTCATCATGCGCGCTATGGCTATAGTCAGCCGGAGACTCCAATCGAAATCGTGAATGTGCGAGTACGGGCAGTCGGCCATGTGACGCCGCCCACCATTCCCACCAGGCCGCTAGGGTCAGCCGATCCGACTGCAGCTCAATGGGAAGATCGTCCAGTGGTCTTGCCCCAAGGGATACAACCGGTCCCGCATTATTGGGGAGCCCGCTTGCGTCCGGGACATGAAGTAAATGGCCCCGCTATTTTGGTTCTGGATGATACCACCATCTATCTTGGACCCACGGATCACGCCGAGGTTGATACGTATTCGAATATTCTCATACAGGTTGGAGTCACCGATGGATGATCCTATTCGCACTGAAATGATGAAACACCGGTTGGTGTCCGTGGCCGAGGAAATGGGCGCTCGCCTGCAGAGGGCCGCCTTTTCGCCCAACATCAAAGAACGCTGTGATTTTTCCTGTGCGGTGTTTGATGCATCCGGAAATCTGGTCGCGCAAGCGGCGCATATCCCGGTTCATCTTGGAGCCATGCCCTTGTCGGTGCAAGCCTGCCTTGAGTCCTTGATGTTGGCGCCTGGCGATGTGGCCATGGTGAATGACCCCTATCGCGGGGGCACACATCTTCCCGATCTTACCGTGGTGTCGCCCGTTTTTGTGGAAGGTATGGCTTCTCCCATTCTCTTAGGGGTGGTCGCCAATCGCGCGCACCATGCCGACATGGGGGGAATGTCGGCGGGGTCGATGCCGTTGTCACAGGAAATTTTTCAGGAAGGACTCATCATTCCTCCGGTCAAGCTCATGATGAGCGATCAAAAAAATGATGACATCTGGCGGATGTTATTGGCGAATGTCCGTACTCCGGAGGAACGCATGGGGGATCTCCAGGCGCAATTGGCCGCGAATCAGATTGGAGGTGAACGGATGCGAGCGATGGCTGAACGATTTGGCGTGCAACCGCTGCTCGCTGAAATGGATGCCCTGCTTCGTTACAGCGAACGCATGACGCGCCAGTTAATCAGCACGTTACCCAATGGCTGCTACTGTTTTGAAGATGCCCTGGATAACGATGGATTCACCGGGAAACCTGCCGTCATTCGTGTGGCCATCATGATTGAAGATGAACAGGTCACGGTGGATTTTTCTGAAACCGATACGCAGCGTCCCGGCAGCATTAACGCGGTCTATCCGGTCACGTTGTCCGCAGTAGCCTATGTGTTCCGATGTGTGCTTGGGTTGGATATCCCTGCCAATAGCGGATGCTTGCGACCGATTCAGATCATCGCACCGGAAGGCACATTGGTCAACGCAAGACGTCCTGCAGCAGTGGCGGCCGGAAATGTTGAAACCTCTCAGCGCATCGTGGATGTTCTACTGGGAGCCCTGGCGCAAGCCTGTCCTGATCGCATTCCGGCTGCCAGTCAGGGCACGATGAATAATCTCACCATCGGTGGATGGGATCAACGACACAACCGGCCCTTTGCCTATTACGAAACCATCGGCGGTGGTATAGGCGCAGGTCCTCAATCCAACGGGGCGAGTGGACGCCACTCGCATATGACCAATACCTTGAACACGCCGGTCGAAGCGGTTGAATATGCCTATCCGTTTCGAATTGCGCGTTATGCCTTGCGGCAAAAATCCGGAGGAAACGGTCGGTATCAAGGGGGAGAGGGGATCGTGCGGACGTATGAATTTCTTCAGTCTGCCGAGGTGACGCTGTTGTCCGACCGACGGGTTACCAGACCCTATGGATTGGAAGGAGGCGCACCAGGACAACCGGGCCACAACCGCATGAAGCAAAACGGAGAAGAACAAGACGTTCCTGGAAAATGTTCATTCCCCGTTGAAGCGGGCGATGAACTCACCATCGAAACTCCCGGGGGTGGCGGATATGGAATTAAATAGAATCTCGGCAAGTTGGGGAAGAGAGGCTCTACAATTATGGAAAGTTTTAAAGTAGAAAACTCATGTATGAGCCTGGGTTTTCCTGCTTCATTCTCCTAAACAAAATCCCTCCTGGGACCCAGCAACAAATTTGTATCAGGATAGATACAAATCGTATCTAAGGGGCTACCCGAATCCTCCCCATTCTTTTCCTTGAAAATTCTTCTCACCGTTCTTTTGTCTTCACAGAACAATAGTTTTAAGGAGTTAGAGCATTCGCCCGATAGTCCTCAGCCTCCGGAATGGCTTTTGCTGTTACTCTACAATGGCACGGACAAAAATGAAGCATAGCCTTACAACTCCCGGGATTACTGCAGTGGCGTATGACAATATCCTTGACTATGACCAAATCTCACAGTTGCCGACAGAAAACGGTGCGTGGGGTGATCCGGGAACCCCATATCATCCAGACACCCTTTGGAATCCTGCACCATGGATGATGCGGCATAACATTTATCTGGCCAATGAATTGGACCAGATGATTTATTTTGGATATTTCTACGAGTAAGGCCGTGAGGAAACTCAGAGTAAGATCCTCATGCTTTCCCTTCACGATGTTCTGTAATGAAGAAAGAGGTCAGTCAGGAAAAATTTCACCAGGAGGTCCATGATGATGAAACATGCAAGACGTCGAACTCATACCATCGGTGTATGGGTTGCAGTGGTCTGCGTTCCACTTGGTGTGTATGGCCAGTCTGATCGTAATCAGGGAATGCCGATTCAGGATTTCGATCAATCGGGAGTATTGGTGGAAGAAGATAAGCATCAGGACGCCAAGGTTTTTTTGTCCTTGAATAATGGAAGGGGTCAGTGGCGACTGTCTTCCACCCCACGCAAATTTTCACGAATAGATCGTCGGAGTGATGTTCCGATACGGCTTGTGGCGCTTGATTCTGTTGATGGGCCGCCGCCTTGTGGGGCAGATGGCTACTGTAACTTGAATGCTTGTTCCGCCGACCCGGATTGTCCTGCCGGCCTTCCACAGCAGGAGAGTGAAAGCGAGCCCTACGAGCCTTCCCATGATGAAAAAGGCATTGGGGGGTCAGTTTGGCTGACTACAGGTCCCGACGGATTTGAGGGTGGACATTCCTGTGATTTTGACAAGGGCACTTGCAACATCAAAGTGACCTGGAGTGTGCAGCCGGATAAGTATGATAAATGGAAAATCTGCTGGAAAGATTGGGGTGACACTTTTACCAACGCGTGTGACGTGAACCAAAAAATTCGAAAATTTGAAAACAATTTTTATGTCATTCCTGATTTGAAGGAAGACCACCACTATCGTATTCGGCTCGAAGGTCGAAAGGATTCAAATGATAAGTGGAAATGTCTGGCAAAAGCGCGATTGCGAAATGTTCATTTGAATGGGACGAATATAAAAGGAGTTGTGCCATGCATCGTGCCGTAATTTTGGCATTGGGCAGGTGCGGCCTTGCCTCGGGGAGTTTTGGGGACATGAAGCCCTGTTAAACTATTTTCCTATACTATCGCGTCTACGGACTTTAGGGGGCAGGCTCGTATTTCTTATTAATTTTTTAAGACCACAGAGAGGGTATATGGGAAGGTTCGAACATATTTTTCCTGAAAAGACGGAGGCTATCTGCGAAACGACCCTTCTGCCATTTTCGCCCTACCCTCAAACCATTCAACAGGCTTTACAACAATCATTCGGTGCCATGCCCCTTAAGTAGATGATTGAATTCGGACGGTTTTTGATGGCGGATCCGGGAGTGATCCAGAGCGAGGTCATCCTGGTGTCTCATAAATACTGCGAAGATGTTCGGGGATCGGTGTATCTGGATATTGGAAAATTTGGTGGTTTGGCTGAAATGATGGATGAATGTATGAAGTACTGCATACACACCCTCCGTGAGGGTCCAACGGGAGAGGTCCCACTTGCGACAGCGCGGACGTGTTCTATGCAAAATCTCCAATGAGTTGCCACTGAATTTTGATTATCGGTGATGGATTTCGGCCATTCTGGACCCACTGTCTTTAACGGATACCC
>JAUIKP010000143.1 GCA_030430725.1 Nitrospiria bacterium | reverse complement strand
CCCGTCACGTCGGTCATCTTGACATTGCCATTAATGAAAGGCAGGCTATATGGTGAAGAAGGGGGGTGATTCCGCTCCGAGTATCCCTTTTTCATCAACTTGACGGTATGAACATTTCATGCTGGGTTACTGTTCATGCCTGGACTCTTCGGAAATGGGAATAGCGTTGATGCTCACTCGGCCGGATTCAACCCCCGTTAAACCCTTAGAAACACCTTCCTCTCCTCAGGCCTCAATCGAACTTCGTCGTCAACAGATTCATCAACTGCTCTCTTTAGTTCCCATGGCCATTCTGGCCTCCCTTATTAATTGTGGGCTGGTCGCATTTATCCTCATGGATGTCATTCCGCCCACGATCGTGTCGGAATGGATCATCGGCATTGTGGGGATTAACGTTCTCTGGTCAGGTTTGGTCTTGGCCTATCGCCGCGCAACGAAACCCTTGGTAAACCCAAATACCTGGATGGCCTGGTTTGTTGTTGGCAATTGTGCGTCCGGACTGATCTGGGGCATGGCCGGCATTGCACTATACCCCCCTGCTTCACCAAGCCATCAAATGTTTTTAGCCTTGGTGCTGGGAGGAATGGCGGCGGGCTCGACTGCTGTCCATGCAGCCTATTTCCCGGCTTTTTTGGGATACAGTCTTCCCACCACCTTGCCTATCACCTATCAATTTTTCGCACAAGGCGACCCTCTCCATCAATCCGTGGGGATCATGGGTATCACCTTTCTCGCTGTGATTACCGTCACCGCCTACAGAAATTTTTTTATGGTAACCAATACTCTGACATTGGAAAAAGAGAATTTTCAATTAATCCACCAGTTGGAACAGGCCCACTCTCAGGCCGAAACCCTCAATCGTTCACTAAGCCAGGAAATAAAAAACCGTATCGAAATCGAAAAGGAACTCCTTCATCACAAAGACCATCTTGAATCTCTTGTGGGAATTCGGACTGCCGATTTGCAAAAATCAGAAGCCCGATATCGAATGGTGGTCGAAAGGATTTCCGATGTCATTTGGGTCATGGACCTGGAGGGATCGAGGTTTTCCTACATCAGTCCCTCTGTGGAAAGGCTGTTGGGGTATTCGGGCTATGCCCTTGACACGCTTTCGCCAGATACCATTCTGACACCTGATTCCCTGATCACTCTCAGGGAAACCATTCAACAAGAACGCGCTCATCACCAATCCCACACTCGTGAACCAAATCAGTCGTTCTTGCTGGTCTTGGAACATCAACATCACAATGGAACCTCGGTATGGGCGGAAGTGCGGGGAAGCCTCCTGCTCGACAAAAGCAATCTCCCCATAGGCATTACAGGAGTCACAAGAGATGTGACGGAACGAAAAAAAATTGAAGAGGAAAAACAGCGTCTTGAAGCCCAATTGCTTCATTCCCAAAAATTAGAATCGGTGGGGAATCTCGCCGGGGGCATTGCCCACGATTTTAACAATTTCCTAACGACCATCCTGGGGAATATTACTCTGACCAAACAAATCCTGCCTTCCTCCAAGCAGCATCAGTCCTACTTGGAGCGGGCTGAACGGGCGGCGCTCCACGCCAAACACCTCACGCACCAATTGCTCACATTCTCGAAAGGCGGCGATCCCATTAAACAACCGGTGGATTTACACCAGTTGATCAGGGAATCGTCTGAACTTGCCCTTTCCGGGTCATCCCTTATTTGCCAAACATGGGCTGATCCCAACCTATGGATTGTTGAAGCCGATCCAGGGCAAATCAATCAGGTGATGCAAAATATTCTCATGAATGCCATCCATGCGATGCCCCATGGAGGATCAATCACTATTCGCGCCGAAAACATCCAATTGTCCGATCCGGACGTCAGAAGTTCTCTGCCGCTTTCTGCCGGCCCATATGTGAAAGTCATCATCACCGACGAAGGAATCGGGATCACCGAGGATCATTTGCCAAAAATCTTTGAGCCATACTTTACGACAAAATCGGCGGGACATGGGTTGGGCTTGGCTTCCACCTATGCCATTATAAAAAAACATGCCGGTCATATAGCTGTAGACTCCCAGGTCGGGGCAGGCACCACCTTCACGCTGTACTTTCCCGCATCTCCCAAGACCGCCTCCTCGCCCAAGGCCTTAAATCTGGGCATTCGTCGGGGACAAGGAAAAATTTTAGTCATGGATGATGAAGAGTCTATCCGAGTCATGGCACGGGAAATGTTATCGCACTGTGGATACGAAGTGATGATAGCAAAGGATGGAGAGGAAGCGCTGGTCCTCTATCAACATGCCATGGAGACTCACACGCCTTTTCTCTTGGTGATCTTAGACTTAACAGTGCCGGGAAAACTAGGCGGCATGGGAACCTTGACACGGTTACAGCAACTTGACCCACAGGTCAAGGCACTCGTCTCCAGCGGATATTCAAATGATCCGATCATGGCCAATTATGCCTCCCATGGATTCGTCGGAGTGATTACCAAGCCCTATTCGCTGATCGAACTGAGTAACATGGTTCACCAAAGACTCTGGCGTCAGTCGTCCCTCGCATCCGGACAGACCCCTTCCGACCCACCAGGACAGGTGTCCTCTTTTTCCCCTTCCTCTCATTAATTGCGTTCAGATCTTTTCCGTTATACACTCGGTGAACGACACAACGGCGTCTCTCTCTTCTGAAGGGCTCCTCGTTTTGACAAAGGATGGCAGAAACTCTCCCTATATTTCTCAAACTCGTTTCTATTGATAATATGCTACATTGCAGACAACCTATCCCCAAAAGCCATCACGCTCTTCATTATGAATTCTTGATTAACCACTTCCATGTCAGTATCACATCTCAAAAAACCACGCGTCATCGTCCAACAGGCCAATCCGCACACAAAACGAATCTTGAAATCCCTCATTGATGCCGGCCTGGAGGCATGCGATCCTGCTTCTGCCATCGCAAAAACCCTTCATCTCACCAGGAACCGACTTCAGGTTCGTGAACTCTCCTACGATCTGACTCACTATAGTCGCATCGTCTGCGTCGGAGCTGGGAAAGCCTCTGCACGGATGGCGATAGCCCTGGAACAGATGCTCGGAGATCGACTTGAAGGCGGAATGGTCATTGTCCCGGTCGGACATGGTGTCCCCTGCGATAAGATTCGCATGTTTGAAGCTGCACATCCGACGCCGGATGGACGAGGAGTCAAAGCCACAAAACAACTCCTGGCACTGACACAATCGCTTTCTCAACATGACTTATTGATTGTCCTACTTTCAGGTGGAGCTTCAAGCCTTCTCTGCGCGCCATCAATCGGCCTCACCTTAGCTGCCAAACGACGGACCACCGAGTTACTCCTACGATCCGGAGCCACCATTCATGAGATAAATGTTGTCCGAAAACATATGTCCGCCATCAAAGGAGGACAATTAGCCCAATCCACCCCGGCGACGATCCTGACCTTAATCATGTCCGATGTTTTAGGAGATGACCTTTCCACCATAGGATCCGGCCCGACAGTCACAGATCCCTCCACGTTCCAGGATGCCAGAGACATTCTTCACCAGTATTCGATTTGGCGCAAAGCGCCAGAATCCGTACAACGCCACTTACAACACGGTCTTACCAAGTCCCTTCGGACACCAAAGAAACCAACCAGAAGGCAGTCGTTACGCAATCGGCATATTGTGCTTGCCAACAACTACCAGGCCCTCGAAGGCACAGCCAAAGCTGCAAAGCTGTTAGGACTCACACCCTTCATTCTCCCCTACCCCTTGCAAGGCGAAGCCAAGGAGATCGGCAGCATCCTGGGAGGTGTTGCCAGGGACCTCATCGAATTCGGCAACCCGGTCCATCCACCGGCCTGTCTCATCGCCGGAGGAGAACCGACGGTCACCGTGAACGGAAAAGGCCGAGGCGGGCGGGCACAGGAATGCGTCCTGGCGACAGCCCGGGAACTGGCTGGACTCAAGAATGTATTTGTGGCAGGGTTTGGCACTGATGGGACCGATGGACCAACCGACGCGGCGGGTGCGGTCGTCGATGGGAAGACAGTTCAGCGGGCCAAAAAGAAAAAACTCTCAATTGAGCACGCGTTACATGAACATGACAGCTATACCTTCTTCCAACAGATCCGCGGCCACATCATAACCGGCCCCACCGGCACGAACGTGAACGACATTTATCTGATCGTCGCCATTAAATAGATTAATTTTCATTTCTGCGCCTTTGTAAGAGCCAGAGGAGGTCAAGAACAGTGAACGACGCGCAACGCATGGTCCGGGAATTCCACAAGCAATTCGAGATCCACGTGTCTCCTACTCCCTCAATCCCCGATGAACCGACCCAAACCCTTCGGAAGCGTCTGATCCAGGAAGAATTCGATGAACTGCAGGAAGCCATGCAGGAAAAAGACTTACCCTCTATTGCGAAGGAACTTGCCGATTTATTGTATGTCGTCTATGGCACCGCCGTTTCCCTTGGCATTGACATGGAACCGGTCTTCCAGGAAGTCCACCGGTCGAATATGAGTAAAGTTGGCGGACACAAACGGGAAGACGGCAAATGGGTCAAACCCCCAACCTATTCCCCGGCTTCTCTTGAAAAAATTTTAGAAGCCCAGTTTCTTCAGAACCAAGGGTAATCTATCCTGACCGACGCCTTCCGACCGGCCCCATGGGTGGACGCCCTAATTAACCGGCGAGCCCTTTCCGAGCATGGCGAGTTGGCCCGCCCTCCCAAAAACAGCGTCCATCTATTCAAATGAGGCCGGACGGGGTTTCAATCGACATAGGTAGGCGGTCACCCGCTTTCCCTGTCACACCACCGTACATACGGGTCCGTATACGGCGGTTCGGTGGGTTAAGCGACCGGCTAACCAGTAGAGACTTCTCGCAACTGGTCACCTCTCGCCGGGCTTTCGACTGCGCGGTTCGCCGCAAGCGATTCGACACTTCCTCGTCAGCCCTGAGGGCTTCACCCCTATCCTCTGTCGGGAAGGCCAGAGTTAACTGGTTATTCAGCCGCTTGTCGCTCATGAGTTCCGCTGCCGACTCGCCACTCCACACCGTTCAGGCCTTCATCCCTACTGGGACTACTATGCCCTCTGCTGACTCCTCTCGTCCGGTCAGGACCAATTACTCAGTCCTCAGTCTTGGTGCCAAGACAGAAGAGAGGCCTCCCGAGGTAAGTTCAACCGCCTTCAGCGTACGACCGCCAGATTTACACCCAGTGCCCTTGATGGAGAGGGACTTCGCGAATCCATGCTCGCTCGTCCAGCACGGTCTGCCTCGTATCTGGTTTTTGTCCATCGGCCCACGCCTTTGCTCCACGCTGCCTTCAGACCCCGCCTCACGACGACGCCCTTGCGCTTCGCTATGACTTCACCTCCATCAGGTTGTCAAAGGGACTTGCACCCTCAAGCTGTTGAACATGCTCGGCGCACATGGTTTTGGGTCCTTTTGCCGAAACAAAAGGACCTCGGCTGCCGGGCCGAAGCCCGGCAATTATCAGAATTTAGAGGCCACAACACAATAAAAATTGGTCTAAAAAATCTGTTAATCAATCAGTTCCTTATAGAGGACCCAACCCTCAGCCCATTCCCCAAGACCACTTTCTGAGTTGATGTGCCCTGCTGACCCAATACTCACGAAACGACTACCCCACCCCGACGCACAAGCACGGGCAAACTCAAGACTCCCGTACGGGTCATTGGAACTGGCCACCACGATGCTGGGAAATTCAAACGAATCTAGAGGCGCCGGAGAAAACCCAATGGCCTCGGAGGGGAAACCGCCATCTTCTGGATTAGGTGGCGCCACCAGCAAGGCCCCTTTGATCTTGAGACTCGTGCGCACCGCCCAATGCGCCACACAGAGACACCCTAAACTATGCGCAACAAGAACCGGACTTTCACCGATTTTTGCCACGGCTTGCTCAAGAACATTCACCCACTCATGGCAAACAGGATTTTCCCAATCTCGTTGTTGCACACGAATAAATTCTGGGTTGACGGATTCCCAAAGGGTTTGCCAATGGGCATGATCAGAGTTGCCGATTCCCGGAAGAATGAAAGTAGAAACATTCACGAGAGCAATTCTTTCCGGAATTTCTAATGGGAAGGAGGCAGCATCCTTGCCGAGTGGGAGGAATCAAAAATTTTCTCCCACCTATGGAGAAGTGTAAAAACTTAAATTTCACCATTCGGACATTTGACGAACACGCGATTATTCGGTGAGGCCCTCCCCAGACTGTCATCTTGAGCCAACGGCGAAAGATCTGTGCCTAGGAGGAGCGCTGTTCGGGACAAGCACAGAATTCATCTTATTTTACTATTAGGCATCGGCATGCCACGCTTTCTCAATCGCCACTCTAGCCATATATCGTAGCAACTCAGCGTCACACAGTTGATCCCCTATTAACCGAGCCATGTCATATTCAAGCGATTTCTTGTCCGCATGTGCAGCCTTTCCTCTGACTTCCCAGTATATGAAGTCGAGCGCAGCTTTCGGGCTTCCAAATTCAGTGATCAACTCGTCCCTCCTTTTGAGAGAGAGTCGTCGCAATGGCCTAGTGGCATCAAATTTCCGCCTGTGATGTTTTGTAATTGGGATTCGGATTACCTCCGTCCAGACAGGCGCAATCTTGGCCGAGTGAAGGTTAGCGAACAGTACCTCCCGGTCAGCCTTTGTGCTTACGGATTCTATTGCACGCCAGAAATTTAGAATCCGGGACGGTGCGACAATAGATAGCGTGCCGAGCCAATATGCAGCTAGGCTGCGGAAGATTGCATCCGCCAGAGGCAAAGGATAATAGATCCAGAAACCACCTTTTGGATCAATGGGAACAAGAAGTCGGCTAACATGCTGCGGAGGTGAGAGACCTGCCTGGATGTAGACTTCCGCCAACTCGGCTAGATCACCGAGCTTATCGCCGTATTCAGTCACCGACTTGAATACCGTCCCATGGAGTGTCCGCGTGAACTCTCTGGCATTTGGAGCATTCAGCTTTCTAGATTGTGGGACGGCAACGACTGGACTATCGCTCGCGAAGGTAAGAAGTGAGCAGCAGTTCATGCACTTCTCAACAGTGAGAGGCTCCTTCGCACAACGATCCATGAGCAGGGTCGTATGTGTCCCATGAGCACCAAGGCTTACAATATATTGGTCTCCAAGGGAAACTACATCTATAAGTTCGCGGATGTATGGTGTCCGGACTTCAACATAGGAGCGCCAGTCCTTGGGGTCGCTTCCAAGCAGATGCTGTCTTACTCTTGAAAATCGAAATCCTGGTTTCTCACCCATTCAGATCGTCCAAAATTGAGATGAATTTCGCACTTCCATCGCTTAAATAGACATCTCGGAGATAAAGGGACAATCACAAAACTTCCCTAATTAACAGAGGCAAGGACATGATTTTTAGGTGCGCTTGAAGTCGTTCTAGGGACTCCAAATGAACTCAATTCGAATGGTATCGTGACTAGCCGATGAACTAAGACCCTTTCGGCATCATATATTTCTTTCGATACCATTCTAAAAAGTTACGTGCATCAGCTGTCAGCCGTTCTCCAAAGACCCCAGTCCTATCCTCTCCAGCAACAGGGTCCAAAAGAGTTCCAAGTACTCTACATCCATATGCAGAAAGCCTCCAACCATGCTTCGCACTAGCTGCTCGTTCGATCCAACCGCAAATCTCTTCCATGGCTTTTGAACTCAGGAGAGCG
>JAUIKP010000142.1 GCA_030430725.1 Nitrospiria bacterium | reverse complement strand
GTTGGGTTTGGTAAGAGGTGCCGGTATTTGGTTGCTTTTGGGAGCGGGCCTGGTCATCGTCGTATCCTCTCCTGTGTGGGGTATTGTTCTCCATCCCTCAGAATCTCAAATTCTTGAAGCCATCAAAAATGGTCAGGAGGGAGCCCGGAACCGGACTCCACCCAATAGGTTGTATTGGCGTTTCGGAAAATCTGAAGATGTTCCTCATGCTCATGGATTTCTTATGACGAAATTAAATGGCATTGCGGTGATGGCCAGTCATTTTGCTTTGCGAGGAGAAAACCTCGCATCCCAAGATATTCAGCGAGTTCTGGACGAAAAATCCCTGCAAGTTGTGGTCATGATTTTTGGGGATTTCCCAAGTTTTGCCAAAGACAGCTATCTTTTGCTTATACAGGGTGATCGGTTGATCAAGCCTGATCGCATTCGCTTTGATGCCAGAGCAACGCTGTTCAGTCCAAGCCAAGATCCTCCCTTGTATCGTGCAAAGATTGTGGCGTCCTTTAACTATGACGTTTTTGACCCCATGGCTCAATCCACCATCAAAGTATTCCCGGGAATGGGAGGCGAAGTGACTTTTGATTTAGATTTTGCGGCCATTCCCTAAGAATTATTGGGATGAGTGAACCACTGTTTGATGCAATTGGACTGAGTCTCTCGAACATGAAGTTCCTTCGCGCTGACATCATTGCCGTGGGTTCAGAATTGCTTCTGGGGGGACGCCTCGATAGTAATTCGGTATTTGTCGCACATCATCTTGCTGAGTGTGGCATTGAAGTCAGGAAAAAAACCTCCGTTGGTGACCAAAAAAATGATATTCAAGAAGCCCTTGGTGATGCGCTGAAGCACGCTCATGTGATCGTTTTGACGGGTGGCCTCGGTTCAACGCTTGATGATTGTACCCGTGAGGCTGTTGCCGAGACGCTTCAATGTCCACTGATCAAACGAAAAAAAGCCTTTGATCATCTTAAGGCTTGCTATCGACGATTTGGAAGGCCGGTCACACCGCTATTGGCCAGGCAGGCTTTTCTTCCTTCCCGAGCTAGGATGTTGACGAATCGCGTCGGCACGGCGCCGGGTTTTTTGATGCGTAGCGGGCAATCAGTCATTATCGCATTGCCAGGTGTTCCTCGTGAGGCCAAAGTCATGATGGTTTCTCAGGTTCAGCCGCTCCTGCGAAAGTTGTTTAAAAGCAACAGGCACTATTGGCATCATTCGTTTCAAACTTTTGGTTTGCCCGAAACTGACATTCAAAAGCAATTGAGTCATTTTTTTAAGGATAGTCGAGGGAATCAGCTTGGTATCCTGGCTTCACCCAGGGGAGTGACGGTGACGGTGAGTAGTTGGGTATTCGACGGCCGACCCTCTTCTGTGAAAAAAATATCTCCAGGCTTTCTGGAACGGGATCACATGATTCATCAGATCCGTGATTGTTTAAGCCCCTGGCTTTTTGCGGAAGGTGACCGAACCATGGAAGAAATTGTCGGGGAAGTCTTACGAGCCCGTTCCTGGACCATTGCAGTCGCCGAATCCTGTACCGGCGGACTAGTGGCCCATCGTTTGACCGGCGTGCCCGGCAGTTCGCTTTATATGAACCGGGGAGTCGTGTCTTATAGTAATGAAGCGAAACGAGAACTCGTGGGAGTTCCGGCCTCGACGCTTCGTCGGTATGGGGCTGTGAGTTCACAGGTAGCCCTGGCCATGGCCAGGGGAATTCGATTGCGGAGTCGAGTCAATGTGGGAGTTGGAGTCACAGGAATTGCGGGTCCTGGAGGAGGAACACCGAACAAGCCCGTTGGGCTGGTGTATGGAGCGATTGATGGTCCGCAAGGGCCTCAGAGCCAATGTTGGAAGTTTCATGGCGATCGAGCGGAAATAACCTTGAAGACATCACAGGCTGTATTGGATTTGATCCGACGATATGCCTTATGAAACTATATGCGAAACAGAAGAAGCTGCGTGTCTTTCTGGGCGTTGAACTTTCCCTGGGTTTGCGCCGGAATGTGGTCGAACTTCAATATCAGCTACGAGCCGGCTTGCCAAAGATCAATTGGGTTCCCCCTGAGTCGCTTCATCTTACACTGAAATTTCTTGGATATGTGGATGCTCCCATGGTGGATCAAATTTTGACTGCCATTGGGCCTATTCCAACAAGTCAGCCTCCGTTCACATTAGAGGTCAAGGGGGTGGGGGTTTTCCCCCATCTACGACGTCCACGGATACTTTGGGTCGGATGTACCGGGGACATTCCTGCCTTGCTCACTTTTGTTTCACGAATCGAAGGTGCGTTGGAACCGTTAGGTTTTCCTCCTGAGGACAAGCCCTATTTCCCTCATTTGACCCTGGCCAGGATCAACCATAACAATACTCAGGTGGGTGGTGCACTGACTCAATCCGGCTTTCTTGAGCAATCTCAGACCCTTGGGATATTCCATATTGACCGGATCTCGCTTTTTCACAGTGAGGTGAGTCAATCCGGTGCGGAGTATACAGCATTGAGAACACTCCCATTTAAGGAGCCTGGATCGCCTATTTCAATCTAATTTAGGCATTTACCTGTTATAGAGTGTGGGGTAAGATAGCCGCCACTTTGCATGCTCAGGAATATTGAACAAAAGGACAACCAATGGCAGAACGCGTAGCTTCTCAAAAAGAGACCCCAAAAGATGGAAAAAAACGAGCCCTGGATTTAGCCCTGACCCAGATTGAAAAGCAATTTGGCAAAGGGGCAATCATGAAACTAGGGACGGAGGACGTGGTTCGCGATATTCCCGCCATTTCGACGGGATCTCTCGGCCTTGATATGGCCTTGGGAATCGGAGGGTTGCCGCGAGGTCGAATTATTGAGGTGTTTGGGCCGGAATCCTCTGGAAAAACCACGTTGTGCCTGCACGCCATTGCCGAAACGCAGAAGGCCGGCGGGGCGGCAGCCTTTATCGATGCCGAGCATGCGTTGGATATCACCTATGCTAAAAAGCTTGGTGTACACACCGATGATCTGCTGGTTGCCCAGCCGGATACGGGCGAACAGGCCCTGGAAATTGCCGAAACGCTGGTCCGAAGCGGGGCTCTGGATATTATTGTCGTTGATTCTGTTGCTGCCCTGGTCCCTCGTGCCGAAATTGAAGGGGAAATGGGAGATTCTCATATGGGTCTTCAGGCGAGATTGATGTCCCAGGCCTTGCGAAAATTGACCGGGGCGATTTCAAAATCCCAAGCTTCCGTGGTGTTTATCAATCAGATTCGTATGAAAATTGGGGTGATGTTCGGTAATCCCGAGACCACGACCGGCGGCAACGCATTGAAATTTTATTCTTCAGTGCGGTTGGATATTCGCCGAATTGAATCGATTAAAGAGGGCCAGGACGTCATGGGTAGCCGGGTACGGGTGAAAGTGGTCAAAAATAAAATGGCCCCACCCTTCAAGCAAGCCGAATTTGATGTCATGTTTGCCGAAGGGATTTCCAAAGTCGGAGAATTAGTGGATTTAGGTGTTGAGCGTCGAATCGTCGATAAAGCCGGAGCCTGGTATTCGTATAAGGACGAACGGCTGGGTCAGGGCCGGGAAGCGGTTAAAACCTTTCTAAAAAGTAATCCGGATATGGCCCAGGCCATTGAAAACCAATTACGAAGCAGCTATGGCCTCTCCGGGGAACCTCAAAAAAAACAGGAATCATCCCCGCCTGTCGGTTCTAATTCAAAGTAATCCACAGAGGATCGTGACTGACCCGGACGGGTGATAAAATGATCTTGAGCGAACATCATTGATATGATTGCAACTTCACTTGAACTTCGAAAGGCATTTGTGAGGTACTTTTCGACCCGTGGGCATACGGTCGTGCCCAGCGGGCCTCTTATACCGCAAGCAGATCCTACTCTCCTGTTTACCAACGCCGGCATGAACCAATTTAAAGGTGTGTTTCTTGGTGAGGAGTCCCGCCCGTATACCCGGGCCGTTTCCATTCAAAAATGTATGCGGGCCGGCGGCAAGCATAATGATTTAGAAAATGTGGGATTTACCCGCCGCCATCACACATTTTTTGAAATGCTAGGCAATTTTTCCTTTGGAGATTATTTTAAAGAGGAAGCCATTGCGTTTGGGTGGGAATTTCTCACTCAGATTGCCGGGCTGCCGGCAGATCGATTGTGGGTGACGGTGTTTCGTGATGATCAGGAAGCCTATGATCTTTGGCATACACGAATGGGTATTTCAGAGAGTCGCCTTGTTCGTCTGGGTGAAAAGGACAATTTTTGGCAAATGGGAGAGACCGGTCCCTGTGGCCCTTGTAGCGAAATCCTCATTGATCAGGGTGAGGCGTTCGGTTGTGGCCGGTCGACCTGCGCTGTTGGGTGTGACTGCGATCGATATCTCGAGATTTGGAATTTGGTGTTTATGCAATTTGACCGGGATTCTGGTGGCACGCTCAATCCTCTACCCAGGCCCAGTATTGATACCGGAATGGGTTTAGAGCGGTTGGCGGCGGTGACTCAAGGAGTCCCGTCAAATTATGATAGCGATGTGTTCAGCCCTATTTTGGAACGGATAGGGAAGAGCGTCGGACAGGTGTATGGTGTCTCTCCAACGGCTGATCGGTCGATGAGGGTGATTGCGGACCATCTGCGGGCGATGACCTTTTTAATCACTGAAGGGGTGTTGCCATCGAATGAGGGCCGTGGCTATGTCTTGCGAAGGATTATGCGTCGAGCCTCACGGCATGGTCGATTATTGGGGATGGAGCAAGAATTTTTATATGACCTAGTATCCTCTGTGGTTGATCGCATGGATTCGGTCTATCCGGATCTTCGTTCGATGAAGGATATGGTTTCCGAAATTGTCCATGGGGAGGAAACTCGTTTTATTGGAACCTTAGAACAGGCCTTGCCTCTTCTTAATCAAATCCTAACGGAAGCTAAGCAACAGGGGAGCCAAATTTTAGGAGGGGAAGCGGTTTTTAAGTTGTATGATACGTACGGGTTCCCACTTGATTTGGTAGAAGATGCTGCACGAGATGAAGGGTTGGCCGTCGACCATGTTGGTTATCAACAGGCACTAGAGGCGCAACGTGATCGAGCCAGAAAAACTGCGAGGTTCAACCAGGCGGATTCTCGAAGCGAACTGGTGCAAGCTCTTGAGCGGTTTCCTTTGACTCAATTTGTGGGTTATGCCCATCAAGAAGGCAGAGGTAGGCTGCTTGCCCTGGTGAAGGACCAGCATGTCGTCAAGGAGGCCAGGCAAGGGGAGACGGTGGAGTGTGTCTTGGAAGCCACGCCATTTTACCCGGAAGGGGGAGGACAGGTCGGGGATCAAGGGACGTTGGTGGGGCCGTCGGCAAGAATTGTCGTTCATGATACAACAAAGCTGGCGAAGGGGTGGGTTCTCCACAAGGGCCAGGTCATCGAAGGATCTGTGCAGGTTGGCGATGTTCTCACCGCCACGGTACAGGGTCAATTACGGCAGAGTGCGGCACGAAACCATACGGCGACTCATCTTCTTCATGCCGCATTGCGAGAAATTTTAGGGCCTCATGTGAAGCAACATGGATCTCTGGTTGCTCCGAATCGATTGAGATTTGATTTTTCCCATTTCAAAGGATTGACCCCCAGAAATATTGAAGAAATCGAGGCGCTGGTTAATGAACAAATCCGTCAGAATCTTCCAGTTAAGGTTGAAGAAATGGGAATTCAGGATGCCCTTAGACGAGGGGCCCTAGCTTTTTTTGGTGATAAGTATGGTGACCAGGTTCGGGTTGTAGAAATGGGTTCGTTTAGTCAGGAATTGTGCGGCGGAACACATTGTGCTCGAACCGGAGATGTCGGTCTGTTTCGTATCGTGTCCGAAGGAGGTATTGCGGCAGGGGTCCGGCGTATTGAGGCACTTACGGGCGAGGGGGCGGTGGCTCAGACTCAGCATCAGGAGGCTGAATGGAGAGAGTTAGCTGCCGTATTGAAAGCCGGTCCGAATGAAGTTATTGAAAAAGCCAAGAAACTTGTTGGAACGCTTCGTGATACCGAACGGGAATTAGAACGTGTGAAACTCAAAATGCTTGATCAGCAAGGTGCTGATCGGGAAGCGTCGATTCGAGTCATAGGCGGGATCCCGATCCTTATCCAGCGGATCGATGGCCTGACTATTCAGGAATTGCGAACCTTCTCCGATAAGGTGCGCCACAAAGTATCCTCTGGTCTTTTGGTGTTGGGTTCCGTTAAGGAAGGAAAAGTGTCGTTGTTGGTCATTGTGGCTAAAGAACAGACTCATAAAATTCCTGCAGGAAAAGTAGCTCAACACGTGGCCAAACTCGTTGGGGGGGCTGGAGGTGGCCGACCGGATATGGCTCAGGCGGGAGGTAATCAACCAGAAAAATTAGATGAGGCATTGCAGAGCGTATATGACTATGTTGCTTCACACATCGGTGCGTTGAAGGAGGAGTAAACTCTTTCAGCATGATGATGCGGTTGAACTGTTCCCTCCCATGGACCGAAGAGGGAGCATTAGGAAAGGGGACGTTGTGACGTGAACCTTGTTCGCCGGAGAATAGTAGGTCTCTTGACGGTCGTAGTTCTGGTCATGGGTGGTTTTGTCTGGATGAATCAACCCATGGGTTCTACTCAACCTGTCCTCGTCGAAATCCCACCAGGTACTCCTTTTACCCAGGTTTCCCAGATCCTCGATCAGCATCACCTTATTGGATCTGAATGGTTTTTTACTCTTTTGGGGCGAGTGCAGCGTGTCGATCGAAATATCATTCCTGGCGAATATGAGCTGGATGGGAGAATGCAACCCACCGAATTACTGAACAAGCTTGTGAAAGGCGAAGTCTATCAATATGCCATCACCATTCCCGAAGGCTATACCGTAGCACAAATTGCGGACATCCTTGATCAAAAACGTCTTGCTCTTAAGCAGGATATTTTGCGATTAAGCCAAGACCCGGTATTTATTCAGAGCCTGAATGTTCAGGCACCAACATTAGAGGGTTATCTCTTTCCTGACACCTACCATTTTTCTCGGTTTACTCCACCAGAGTCTATTATTCGAACATTTGTTAACCGGTTTCATAACATGATGACTTCAGAGCTTAAAGACCGGACACGCGCCATGGACATGACTCTTCAAGAGGTGTTGACTCTTGCCTCCGTGGTGGAAAAGGAAACGGGACTGGCAGCCGAACGACCCTTGGTCTCCGGGGTATTTCATAACCGTCTCCGGCAGGGTATTCCTTTACAGAGCGATCCCACCGTCATTTACGCCCTTGAATCATTTGATGGAAATATTCGGAAGGCCGATCTGTCGATAGATAGTCCCTACAACACCTACAAGGTACGCGGTCTTCCTCCCGGACCCATTGCCAATCCGGGTTTGGCCGCAATTCAAGCTGCGCTCTATCCCACGCAAACCGATTTTGTGTATTTTGTGGCACGGAACGACGGGAGTCATCAATTTTCGGTGACATTATCGGATCATAATAAGGCGGTAGACCTTTATCAACGACGATCGATTAGTAAACGTGCTTCGTAAGTGAGTAATTGTGGAATATCCAGAATGGGGATCTATGAAACATTAAACCGACTGGGATTGAAGTTGCCAGTGGCTCCTTGCCCTGTCGGGTCATATGTTCCAGCTCGTCAGGCAGGAGACTTAATCTTTGTGAGCGGTGTGCTGCCTTTTCGTGACGGGATCATTGCGCAACCTGGAAAACTCGGGCGAGAATTGACGGTGG
>JAUIKP010000141.1 GCA_030430725.1 Nitrospiria bacterium | reverse complement strand
CTCCGGCTAGCTCGGCCTGTACGTTGTGCAGTGTTCGCCCTTCGTGTGTGAATGCATGAAGGGAGACGGAAAAGGCGGAACCGCCCATGCTGCGCAAATCATTCGCAAGCATGTCAGTCACCCGCGCATTGTCGGTGTTATGAATGTGCCGGCTCCTGATGGGCGTGCCCGGAGAATCACCAAGCGGTTTTTTCCCGCTGTATCGCTCCAGGTACTTCAGAATGTTCTCCGGGGTGATTTTCGCGAGTTCCGTCTTTTCTGAATCGCTGAGAGGGCGTTCCACGGCTTCCGTAGCCAGCCAGCCGGCAGAGCGCTCACCGATGCGGTGACCAAAGGGTTCCAACAAATCCGGCGAAGCGATCAGTTTTAGCGTGTGCCCATGGGCGGCATACTCAAAGTGGAATTCTTCCAGCGAGCGGTTGGCGGGGAGCCGGACCAATAAGCCTTCGTCGGAAGTGGACAACAGCATTCCGGCATTCTGAGAGTCGGCCAGCAGACGCGCCGATTGCCCAGAGAGTGAGAGAGGTCCGCTTTGAACGGCTAAATCGTCGCGCAAAAGATAGAGATCCATCGTGAGTGGATCATCCGCCTCTCCCAGCAGCTCGACGTGAAATTGTGCATTGGCAAGCGCGGGGAGCGCCGTCATGCCGACGATTGCATGAATTGTCGTGCCCTCCTTCCCACTGACCTGCAGAGGCACGATCGCCAGTTCACGCAAAATGGCGCGCCACTGTCCTCCGGACAGTTCTGTTGGAGCTCGTAATCGGACAAATCGCAATGCCGTGCCGCGCAGAACTTCCTTGACCAACAACGGGTGCGGACAGACTCTCATTCCCGCTTGCCGCGCGAACTGCCGTTCTCGACTGTCCTCACCAACGAAGATGCATTCCTGCGGACGCGCCGCGTTTCCCGCCATCTGCGCTGACAGTTCAAAAATCGCCGACGAGTTCTTTCCCATGCCGACGACCGAGCTGTAAATCAGAAGTTCAGGAACAAAAAAGTCGTAAAGTCCGGCTTCCGTGAGGATCCGTTGCATGCTGTCGGATGTCTCATTGCCCGTATGAGTAATGATTCCCAGTTTGGCTTCGGGTTTCAATTCCATGAGAAGATCTTTGACAAACGGATAAACGTCTATCCCTTTCAAAGGGAAAGGCGAGGGAGAAATCCGTAAACTTCCCAGCGTTGCGCCGATATCAAAGAAGACGGTCGTTGACATTTGCGTCTTGGCCTTTAACGGCTTCTCACGTACGACTCGACCTGGCCGTTTGTCTCGCGTTCGGACTTTAGACTTCAATCTTCAACACCAACCCAATTAATATGCCATTCCAGATTATTGGCTTGCGCGGGCGTGATGTTCTGTCCATTCGCCCAACGCAGATAGATTCGAAATTTGTTAGCCGTTGGCGTATAGATGGAGGTCCCACCTGTAGTGGCCCAGTGCGACGACCGTCCTCCCACGGATGAAAAATACCGAGGCGTGGATGTGAATCCGCCGGAAGAGGTGTCGACATCGACGAATATTCCGGTATTGTTTCCGTACGATTGCCAATCCGTTGCGCCCGGTGTTGTGGAACCGCCCGCAATGCGAATACAGGCCCTGTCTCCGCCGGCGCCCACGGTGAAATCTCGCTGAGCTATATTATTGTCAAAGGGCACAAGTCGAGCGTTGGAAATCGGGCTGGTCATGGCATCGGCGTTACTGGTATCGCCGGTCGCGGAAGCGCTGGCGAGTACACTGAGTTGACCACTCTGTTGGGGCGTCCACTGAAACGGTCCCACGACGGTTTGTCCGCCTGGGACGATGGAGTTGCCGGGCAAACTTGCCGTCGACAGAGCGATCCAATCGGTTGGCCAGCGTAACGCGCCCGAACCTTGAAACGCGTTGACGATCACGTTATTCGCGGCAGATGTACCTCGGTTTCTCACGCGGACGTACAGATAATTGGTGATACCGGCGACAGGAGCCTGATTAGCTGTGCCGCCGTCGCCGGCAAGCCGGTTCCAAATATCCGGAGAGTTGCCGAAATCCGGTAAATACGGTTCGTACTCCCCGTTGCGGCCGTCGTCGATATAAATGTCGACGGCAGGCTCCACTCCAGAGAGGCCCTGTTTCGCAAAGCTCCAAGGGAACAACTTGTGCCAGGCGCCGCCCGGATGTCCTTCGAAGTTTGTTGTCGCTTGATCGGCGTTCTCAAGAGCCGTGACGTAGATGCGTGGATTCGTTGTTGTGGCCGTCAACGTGCCGATGGCCTTGATAATGAGGAAGGCAAGGTAACGGGCCGCAAAGCGTTGGGTAGTGATGTCCCCGTCGTCACCGCCGGTCACACGATAAATACGGAACATCAGCGTTGAGAGAATCTGTTCGGTGCCGTACTGCCGATCGTCCCGCGTTCCGCCAAACCCCCAACCGTCGCCGACGGCACGGTCATGTCGCCGCTGAAGCCCGGGGTTACTAGCCATCAGAAAAGGAAACGTGGCGAAGCGATCCGGCGCGTGCGAGCCGGCGTCATGGAGAATCGCTGCCAGCGTATCGCCCGCGGAATGGCACCAACCAAAATTAGGCGATCCGACATGATCCCACAATAGTGTGTGTCCGAATTCATGGAGGCAAACCCGGGCACTAGCGGCGATGCCGACGGGTTGGCCACTCTGAACCAACCCGTATCGAAACCTACCCATTCCCGTTCCCGTGGTATTCCCATGAGCATGGGCATTGACCCCTCCACCCTCGCCGCGGTGATCGACCGGAACCGGAAACACGGTTCCATCGAAGTAAGAGGAAGCCGGAAAGCCAAAACTCTCAACCAAGCGGTACATCGCGTCGGTGTGATAATAAGCGTTGGCAGCGGCAAAATGATCAGTCACCGCTGAATACTGGAAAGAAAACGGGGATGTTTCGGTAGGGGGCGGTATTGCCGGCGCATCGGTGTCCGTGAGGACGGCAAACCGGCCGCGCAGGGCCTGCACATTGTTTGTGGGGGGATCCAGATTTTGTAAATTCAAATTACAAGTTCTTACCGGATCCAGTTCGCTGGCCGGTGAAGCGCCCGTCAGAAGGGTTCCCGTTGAGGAAACCGGATCGGTGAGAAAAACACAACAAGTCGCAGAGGTTGTCAGCGCGCGAAGATAGAGCACCGCGCGAGAATCCGGTTCCACGAATGCCCGCCAATGCAGCTCGCCCCAAACAGGCATGGTGAGTGTAAAGAGAATTTCACGGACCACATAATGACGGCCGGGAGCGATGGAATCAGGCTCCGGAGGCAATGGCAAGATCGGAGGGCCCTTCTGAAAAACAGTCGAGGATGCCGTATCTGTTTCGCCGGAAAAGCCTTGTAACATTAATGAGTCCTGAAGTGGCGGAAGACCCCCTGGTCCCGCCGGAATGTCTCCTGCACCTATATCCCCGGCATCGGCGGGACCTTCCTTTTCCTCGGGCGGCATCTCGCCCGCGCCCGTATCCGCCGCAGGGGAACCCATTCCAAGTGATGGTGAACCTTCTTGCTGCGCCTCGCGATCGAATCTTTCTTCAGGATCGTAATAGTAAACCAAGAGACGGCTTCCATTGAAAGAGAAATTTTGACCCTCCGGATAGTCAATTCCCAATGCCTCTCGCAAGGATTGAGGGCTGGAAAATGCAGTCGGATCCGTGTTGGGAAGGCTTGGCAGATCCATGTTTGGGTGGAGTGTGCTGCTGGAACTAATGACCTGTGGGGGGTCTCCCGAAATAACGACGCTCAGGTTGGAATTCCAGACCGGCAATCCCCGGCAGGTTTGCTGAAAGGCAACCACGGAAATCTCGGAAACCGATTTTTCTTCACTCTGCCGGAGTCGCGTGCCTTCCTGAGTGGGATGCATTCCTGGATCCGCACGCATGGCACGGGCAGAGGGTATAGCTTCGCTCAGACTGGAAAGTTCTTCATGAGAAAGGCCGTAGTGCTGTCCAACGTCGCGAACGTAATGTATCGCTAATTGCGCAGGTGTCGCCGCCACGATCCCAGCGTTTTGCGCAGAATACCGTTTGCGAGGATGGCGCAGCTGCACCACCTGATTCGTTTGATCGCGTTCAATTTCAACATCGGGAGTTGTGATATCAAAAGCCATTGATTCCACCTCCTAAGGTAGCGCCCAAAAGTTGAAAGAAGATCTGTTCTTAGTAATAGGACAACACGAATTCGGGTTATGTATGGAGGTTTTTCTCTCGCCTCACCCTTTCTCAGATTATGCAGATTTCATTCCAACATAACAGCGAATTTAATGGAACAGTCTATCTACTGAAAATTAAGAAATATTTGTAGAACAATAGCGGCTCTAGAAGAAAAATATCTGAAATATGTGCTACAAAAAGATACATTTTTTATCTGTTTGGATACATATGAGAATTTGGCTGGGTAATACGGGAAATGCTCAGGCTATGTCCTTCAAGAAGGGTCTACCCGGTCGAAACAGAGCACCACGAGTTGCCCCATAAGTGATTGCCGGCAGTGATAATTTTTTCAAAAGGTCCCCCCTTGTATGGGAGCCATTGGGCCAATTTGGGACTGTGGACATTTTTAGAGGAATGTGCAAAATTGGAGGATCTCCAAGATGGAGGTGTATAATTGGTCATGAGGACAACCCTTCCAATTTCGAAGCCCATTTTCCCTCACCCTTCCGACATACACGTGATCCAACAGTCCCGGAGTAAACGCAAGTTTGTAGCTTTCCCCAGGAATGGCTTGGGATCGAATTATGCCCAACGGGAGAAGCGCCAAAGGATTGTTTTGAGCTGTTCCAAGATCATCCGGTCGATAACGGGTTTGAACTTGTTCTAACAGCCGTTTCTGCGTGGATGTGTGATTGGCCTTTTCTTCGTATAGGATTTCGGTGGCTGATGAAGGTAGAGCAAAGCTGTCGCGCGTCCATTCGACGAAAGAAAAGCGAGGAGAATCGTTTTCAGGTTGGAGGCCAGTCAGTTCGTAGGTGCGTGTTTTGGCGGGAAGCGGTGTTCGATGATCCTCATCCGTTTCGATGGGATTGGTTACCTGATTGTCCGTATATGTAATAAGCGTTCGAGTCTGTTTGTCCCGATCGATATCAAGAGGGAGGGAGGTGTCAGGATTACGACGGCCGTATCCAATGGTAGCTTCCTTTAAGACGTTTCCAAAACTGTTAACTTCTAATGTGAGAGTATGTTGAATGCGTGGGTCGCTGGGATTTCGTTGATAGTGATAATTTATCGCTTCACGGGGATGGCTGTAGAACACTGCATGGCGATTTTCCTTGCGAGGCTGTTAGGGTAGGATGGTAAAGTTTTGCTCGGTGACAGTGTAGGGATTTCCGTGGGGGTATTCATTCGTACCGGTGCCATCAAGTGCGTAGACTTCCTGGCGCAGCATGGAGCCTTTGAGCGCGCGACAGGCTTCCCGCTCTTCTTTTATGGTGAGACCGCCTGGAAGAATGGTGTCTTCCAGCAGCAGAAGCCGAAACTCTGGGTCATCCAGGTCTGGCTCTCGATAGTATTCCCCGCGGTCCTTATCATCTACCAGTCCTGCAAAGAAATTGGAGATATGGTTGCCTCCCAGATACACACCAGTATGGAACCAGGTTTTCATTTAGACTGGCGGGACATGTGACGAGTCCTGGATGTTGTCTCCCGTGGGTAAGGTCTGGCTTTCACTCAATGTCGTATATTCTTCGGTGTCCCACTGTTCCACCATGCCGAACCCGCGAAACTCCCGCTCCTCTCCATCGAAATATCCATGATGATAGGCATAACAGGTCACAAATCGATTTCGGCTGATGTGGTCATACGTTTCCACGCGTTCGACAACATGTACTGGAAAAGGCAGCTTGCTAATCCATGGCTTACCTTCGCGTTTATCTTGCAGATAAAACTTGGTTGATGGGGCATATTGCACGCGCGTTTCAGCTCCCAAATTATTGGCCGACCTGATGAGCAAATGCGGCTTTTGGCTTCCCAGCAAATTCACATAGCGCATTTGCCGTCGCGCATCACCTGGTAATGAAGACGACCAGACGAGGCAGGCTGTGCCGTTGCCCAACAGATCCACCGGACTAATAGTGACCAGGTCGTCGACCCGCAGAAAAATGTTAAGGACTTGGGATTCGCTCCAACTATTGCCGGATTGATTAAAGTAGAGACGTATTCCCTCGCGATGCAGATAGATCAAGTCGGTGGTGCCGGTCCCATCGATATCGGCCAGTCGAATTCTCTTGTGATCGAACTGGTCCGGATGATCGAAATATGGGGCATGATCCATCGTCACTTTCGACCCAAAACGCCCGTATCCCAGGTTGGGCCAATAACAAACCTCCCCATTACGAACGCGGACAAGATCGTTGAGGCCGTCTCCACTCATATCGCCAAGAAAAATGGACTGGGTGCGGTCGGCAAAGACCAGGCGCGGACCATTTTCCTCATCCAGCGCATAGGGGATTCGCCCTGGCGCATCGAAGCCTTCCTCAGCCAGCGAGGGATGCCATAGGAAAGCCTCGTCTTCGGTGATCAGCACGTCGGCGTGGCCGTCACCATTGAGATCGACAAATCTGAGATTGGGATCACGGGTGTCGCGTTGGCCATTGGCGATGGCGCCCTGGGCTTCTGGGCGGCGCTGGAGGAAATCTTTCCGACGACACGACACCAGCGTTGTTGGTGCCATAAGACCCAGAATATCTTGAATGCGCTGCCCAAAAGTGTGCAGCCGAAAGCCAAACAAGCCTTACAAGCAATCTGGCGGTCGGAGGCCAAAAAGTTTGCGGAGAAAGCCTTTGACGTATTTCTCGAGACCGATGAGCTCAAGTATCCCAAGGCCACAGCCTGTTTACAGAAAGATCGAGAGGAGCTGCTGATGTTCTATCGGTTTCCGGCTGCTCATTGGCCAAGTCTCCGAACCACGAATCCCATCGAATCGACGTTTGGCACGATTCAGCATCGGACCGCCCGCACGAAGGGCGGTCTCACCCGGGATGGCATGCTGCACATGATGTTCAAACTAGGTCAGTGTGCCGAGAAAACTTGGAGGCGGTTACGAGGTTTCAGAGAGTTGCCCAAAGTACTCGCCGGCATTCAATTTCCCGATGGAGTCGAAGAAAGAACCAAAGACCCGGTCGCCGCGTGAGCAACTCCTCGGACACTACATTTAATGGTATGGACGCTCCTCTAAAAACAAGATGGCGAGTATACTGATGGCCATTACTTATCACTCAGAGGAGGCGCCAGTGAACAACATCACCACCATTGGGCTGGATTTGGCGAAACGAGTCTTTCAATTGCATGGAGTGGATCAAGAAGGGCAACCGGTCTTGAAAAAACAATTACGGCGCGGACAAGTCGTAACGTTTTTTGCCAAGCTTTTGCCATGTTTGATTGGCATGGAAGCCTGCAGCAGTGCCCACTACTGGGCCCGAGAGCTGCGCGCACAAGGGCACGATGTCCGGTTGATTCCACCGCAATACGTTCGGCCCTTTCTGAAAACCAATAAACATGATGCCGCGGATGCCGAAGCCATTGCCGAAGCCGTGAGCAGGCCTTCGATGCGATTCGTCCCTATCAAAAGTCCCGATCAACAGGCGGTGCTCATGCTTCATCGATCACGAGAACTCTTGGTCAAACAACGCACCATGCTGATCAATGCCCTGCGCGGGCATTGTAGTGAGTTTGGGCTAACCGCCAGCCGAGGGGCCTCGCGCATCGATGATCTGTTGACAATCATTACTGATCTAGCGGATACCAGACTTCCGCCTTGGGCTCGGGAAGCCTTGCGCGTGCTCATGGCTCAGCTCCAGAGGGTGAAGGAGGCCATCCGACA
>JAUIKP010000140.1 GCA_030430725.1 Nitrospiria bacterium | reverse complement strand
ACGCTTCACAATAGTGGGGAAACCTCACCGGAGGAATGGTTGGCACTTCATGCAACACTTACCGATCGAATCGGCTATGACCCCTGGCTTCATACTCCCCAGGATCTCGAACGGTTTCAGACAGCATCTGAACGGGTCGGTGCACAACTCGTTCCCTGTGTATCGAATCCAATCGATGCCGTCTGGCATGATCGGCCTCAACTGCCTTCAGGTGGGATCAAGCCTCATCTCCTGGAGTTTTCCGGTCAAAGTTCCCAGGATAAGCGTGAGATTTTAGGTCGGAGTTTTTCAGAATACCGGATCGATGCGGCCATCATTACGGCACCCGATTCCATTGCCTGGTTGTTGAACATTCGCGGATCGGATGTCGCCCATTCTCCGCTACCATTGTGCCGGGCTATTCTCTTCGCCACCGGGCGGGTTGCCCTATTTGTCGATCCGAAAAAAATCACCCCGGGCTTACAAGCGCATTTGGGTCCGGATATTTCCTTTGCACGGCCGGAGGAATTTGAAGCCGGCTTACAACAGTTGGGAGCCCATAGGAATCGGGTGCTGTGCGATCCAGCCAAGACCAACTCCTGGATTTTTACCACATTAACCCGGAGTGGGGCTGACCTTGTCCATAAAGATGATCCCTGTGTGCTGCCAAAGGCCTGTAAAAATCCGGTAGAAATTGCCGGGGCCTATGCGGCGCATCAACGGGATGGAGTGGCTGTGTGTCAATTTCTGGCGTGGCTGGCACGGGAGGGCCCCAAGGGACGGGTGACGGAATTAAATGCCGTGGACTATCTTGATTCCTGTCGGCGAAAGCAGGCGTTGTGGGAGGATTGCAGCTTCCCTACAATTTCGGGCGCAGGGCCAAATGGCGCCATTGTGCATTATCATTCGACCTCAGAGACGAATCGGCGCCTGGAGTCGGGGACCTTATATCTGGTGGATTCCGGCGGTCAGTATTTGGACGGAACGACCGATATCACCCGGACCATTGCGATTGGACGTCCTTCGGACGAACATCGTGATCGTTATACACGCGTGTTACAAGGCCATATTGCTCTGGCCACGGCCAGATTTCCTGAAGGGACCACAGGCAGCCAATTGGATGCGCTGGCACGTGCACCCCTATGGGCAATGGGGTTGGATTATGATCATGGGACAGGCCACGGAGTCGGGAGTTTTTTGGGGGTCCATGAAGGGCCACAACGGATCGGGAAGGCTGCCAATGCCGTCGCCCTGAAGCCGGGGATGATTGTGTCAAATGAACCTGGTTATTACAAAACCGGTGCCTATGGGATTCGCTTGGAAAACCTGGTGACGGTGGTGAAGGATGAGTCCTTCAAGAACTCAACGCGGAGATTTCTTGCCTTTGATACCCTGACGATTGTGCCATTTGAACGAGCCCTCATTGCCATTGAGGTGTTATCGCTCAAAGAGCGTCAGTGGGTGGATACCTATCATGCCCGCGTGTGGAAGGACCTCCAATCCGTCGTCGATACGGATACGCGTACCTGGTTAGAGCAGGCAACACAACCCCTTAGCTAAATCCGCCTGTTTGTCTAACCCCGATCGAACACTATTCAAATTGGAGCTTTATATATGACATCCCAAAAAACGAATGAAGAGATCATCGAAGCCATTAAAAGTCAAATGGGGCAAAATCCTGAGATTACCAATGTGATTGTGAAGGGACACCTTCTCCAACTTCATGTGACCCAACGGCTGTTTCATCGCTTGTCGGCCGATCGCGAGCGAGGCCGGAAAATCATTCTGGTTCTTATGGAACAGATGAAGCAACTCACTGGATTATCGGATGTGGCGGTGTGGGTGTATTCAGAGAACGAAAAAGTGATTGAGGGAACAGTCAAAGCCTTTGGCGGGAATAATGTTAACTTCCTGTTTGACTTGTAAGTGTCACACGAGAAACCCAGGGCAAGGGGATTTTTCTATTCCTGATTGTTGCTCTTGGGCCAGGAGTCCAGGCTAGGAGGAAGTCCGGTTTTCCAGGATCCAACACGTTTTCCCCCGAGACCAATCCGACAGGACCACACCCCGTTTGGTGTATGATTAATCCGCCATCGTCCTCCATCGGCACTGATCCACATCCAGACGGGTGGGCGTTGAGCGGGTCGTTGAGATTCGGATGGCACTCAAACCTCCATGTTGTCGTGCTGAAAGGGTCTTGTGTGGGAGCTGGACTCAATTAATGAGAGCATTGTGATGGATTACTATGAGGCTTGACAAGTTCCTTGCCGGATATGTCATGGTGTGCCCATGAAAAATGCCGATCATACCCCATCCGCTGTGTCGGAATCATCCACAGGCTTAGTGGGACAGTACGAGGCTGATGTCCTGTGTCTGTCCGTGTATGGAAAGACCGTCATCCTGATCGGCACAGCCCATGTGTCGCAAGAATCCGTGGATTTGGTCAAACTCGTCATTGAACAGGAACATCCCGATCGTGTCTGTGTTGAATTGGATGCCAAGCGCTTTGAAGCCATCTCGCATCCCAACCGATGGGAATCGTTAGACCTCAAGGAAATCATCCGCAAACAGCAGCTCAGTACGTTGATGGTCAATCTGATTTTGTCTTCCTTCCAAAAGCGGTTGGGAGATAAATTGGGCGTCATTCCAGGTACCGAAATGCTGGAGGCCATTCGTATGGCCGACAAGCATGATATTCCAGTAACCCTCGCCGACCGGGACGTGCGGGTGACGATGCGTCGGGCCTGGCGCAACACCCCATTTTGGCGGAAAAGTTTGTTAATGTCCTCGCTCATGTTGAGCATCTTCGACACCACTGAAGTCTCCGAAGAAGAGATTCGGAACCTCAAAAAGCAGGATGTGCTTTCAGAAATGATGAAGGATTTAGGGAAAGAGGTGCCGACGCTCAAAACGGTGCTTATTGACGAGCGGGATCACTATTTAGCCAAAAAAATCGCTGATGCGTCAGGGACCAGGGTTGTTGCCGTGGTTGGTGCCGGGCATGTGGAAGGCATTCGCCGCACATTGCAGGGCCGAGAGGAGGTGGTCCTGGAGGAGCTGGAAAGTATCCAGCCCGTCTCTCCTGCGTGGAAAGCGGTGGGTTGGAGTATCCCGGCTCTGATTGTGGGATCCATTGCTTGGATTGGATGGCAAAAAGGGTTAAGTGCTGCCGGAGATAATTTATTGTTTTGGATTCTGGCCAATGGTATTCCCAGCGGAATTGGCGGGTTGTTGGCCATGGCTCATCCATTCACCATCGCCGCCGCATTTTTCTCGGCACCATTTACCAGCCTCACTCCCGTTATTGGAGTTGGATATGTGACGGCGTTTGTCCAGGCCTATTTCCAGCCGCCCTTGGTGCGGGAGTTTCAAACCGTGGCGGAGGACATTGCCATTCCACGAAGGTGGTGGAAGAGTCGACTCCTGCGTGTCTTTTTAGCCTTCCTCCTGCCCACCATCGGGAGTCTCATCGGCACCTGGGTAGGGGGCACCCGCATTGTTTCCAATTTGTTTTAATCAGGCGAAAAACAATGCACAGCACTGCGAGGCTAGGATCGGGGCGCGGCGACTTTAGAGGTATGCTGGAAAATACATTTCGGGCAGGTATAGTGAATAAATCGACCATCGCCAACGAGACGTTTCAGCATAGAAGTTTGGCACCAGGTGCAGATACGGTCCGGCAGGTCAGGGTCTGAAGGCGTTGAGGGAGGAATAGATTCGGTGTTGGTCATAATTAGGAGCCATTCTCAAAAATATTCGGGGGGGTTGTCAATGTATCCGACCATGAATGCCTCAAAAATATTGATTGGTGTGGTTCTGGGATTTGTTTTGCTGCTCCCGGTATCGGGGTGGTCCGAATCGACTGATAAGGATCTTTCACGATTGACTGTTTCCGCAGAGGGAGCGATCAACGTGCCTCCTGATAAAGCGGTGTTGAGTTTTGCGGTCGAAACAGCCGGGGAAAAGCTGTCCGTTGTTCAAAAAGAGAATCAAGAGCGATTAGCTAAGGTTTTAGAGGAATGCCGAGGATTTAATATTCCGTCTGAGTTGATTCAAACGACGTCCTTGAATGTGATTCCTGAATATCCACCAAAGCCGAGACGTCCAACCGATGGAACGTTGGAGAACAATATTCCCCGCATCATTGGCTATCGTGTCGTTCACCACGTCAATGTGGAGGTGCGTAACCTGGAAATCGTGGGAAAGGTCGTGGACCGGGTCTTACAGGTTGGAGCCAATAAATTTTCAGGCATAGTCTGGGGCTTGCAAAATGAACAACCCACCAAGCTGGAAGTCTTGAAGCAGGCTTCTGCCAAAGCCCAGGACAAAGCGAAAGCCTTGGCTCAGGCTTTGAATCTCAAATTGGTTCGTATGATCAATGTCTCGGAGGGTGGGGTTTCCCCATCCCCTCCTGAGGGTCGATACCGCATGGCGATGGCCATGGATAGCGGAGGAGAAGCATCGGTGTCGGCAGGTGAAATCTCAATACGTGGTTCCGTCCTCTTGGTGTATGAAATCAGTCAGAAGTAATCAATCCTGTCTTTATGCGCCTCCGGTCTCTGTTCCTTAGTACTCATGAGCATTTCCTCTATGAACAATGAAAAACCAGAACCTGTTGTACGAACCGGAAAGGTTGGACCGGATCTTGGCGTTCCGGCACTGGTGGTGTCCGGCTTCCTTGGCGCAGGCAAGACGACTCTTGTTAAGCATTTGATTGCCGATGCTCAACAACAGGGTCTGAAGTTGGCTGTGATCTCTAATGAATTCGGTGAATTAGGCATTGATCGGGCTTTGCTTCAAGAAGAAGGTGGTCCAGGCTACGTGGAACTGGAAGGCGGGTGTGTGTGCTGCCAGCTTTCCGGTGAATTACTCAACACTTTGCAGAATCTGTGGGAAACCATTCGTCCGGATCGCGTCGTGGTGGAAACATCAGGGGTGGCATTACCCTTCGAAACGCTTCTGACATTTTGGCGGGAACCTGTCACTGAGTGGGTGGGTGAAAGTTTAGCGGTGGTTGTCGTCAATGCTGAACAAGTGGCTCAAGATCGGGATTTGGCGGACACGTTTGAGCAACAGGTCTCTTCGGCAGATTTGGTGGTGCTCAATAAAGTCGATTTAGTTCCACCGGATTCATTCGGTCGGTTGGAAGATCTCCTCCGCGATATGGCTCCTGGCGCCCCGGTGATTCGAAGTATTCAAGGAAATATCGATACGACGATTGTTTTTCCATCGGTTCCGATGCAAGGCCCTACGCCCAACCCCAAACGAAAGCCTGAACTCCTTCCTCACGCCCACGAGGAATTTGAGGCGCAGGTACTTTCCTTTCCCGACAATATCACGCCTGAACAGCTCATCAAACAACTTCAACCACTCCACGCTCTTCGCATTAAAGGCATTATTAATACGTCGGAAGGCCTCAAGCTTGTTCAAGGCGTTGGTCCCCGAATTGATCTAAGTCTCCCTCCCGCCAATTTTCCTCAGGAGATAATCGGTCGTCTGATCTCGATTAGAAGGAAGGTAGACCTTATAGAGCTTTCCCGTTATGAAAAATAAAATATCCTGCTCTACAGGACCCGTCGATGCGTCATGACGAATGACTTCCTGATCTATTGTGTTTCTTGGTCTTGAGTTTCCGGTACTTGGACGGGTTGCCCAATAGTTGGTTGAACAGAAGTTTCTTGAGAAGAAATTGAGTAAGTTCCAGTTAAGGAAGGTGAATCGTCTGCCGGATTTCTTGTAATAATTTTCATTTCAGTTTCAGTTGATGGGAATGGGTGAACCCGCTCCTGGCGGTTTCACCATATATATGAGGCCTTTCGTGCCGAACAAACTTGGCTCTCTTTACGGGATATTTTTGAGCCGGTATTGGTGATGTGGTACAGTGAGAAAATTTTTAAACAGACTATAAATCCGAATGGTGGGCAATACTCGTATTACTGGATGTGGCGAAGTGTCGGATCTCCCAGGTCCTCCAAAGACTCAGGATCTTCGTGCGGCTGAGTGGGAACTGGTAGAGCTGATTGGCCGGACAGCTCAAGGAGATGAAACCGCGTTGGGGACGCTCTATGACAAAACTGGATCTCATGTGTATGGTCTGGCCCTTCGGGTATTGGGGGATACTACGATGGCCGAAGAAGTCACCATGGATGTCTATTTGCAGGTTTGGCGACAGGCGGGGCAATTTGATCAGAGCAGAGGAAATCCGATGGTTTGGCTCGCGGTGCTGACTCGTAGTCGAGCGATTGACCGTTTGCGGGTCGGCAAGAAAGATCGGGAAGCCCGCGAACCTCTTCGGGAAGTGGTCGAGGAGCCAAGCCCAGAAAGTGATCCCGAACAAAGCAGTTTCTATCTTGAGCAATGCCGAATCGTCCAAGAGGCCCTTGCCTCCTTGCCTCCGGAACAGCGGGAAGTGATCGAACTGGCGTATTTCGGGGGGCGAAGTCAAAATGAAATTGCGATGCAGATTGGCGAACCACTAGGCACTGTGAAAACTCGAACGCGATTAAGTATGATTAAATTACGCAACGTCCTTGGGCACCTTGAGGAAGGGCTTATGTCATGACCTTACAGACACCCAACGATGAGATTTTGGAACAAGCGGCGCTGTATGCATTAGGCCTGCTCCAAGGCCAGGAAAAAGAAGCGTTTGAGAAACTGGTTGCGGAGGGGTGCACGACGTGTCAGGCTGTCAAGGACTTTCAGAAAGTGGCGAGCCTTCTCGGGACTGCGGCGATACCGGTGCCTCCCCCATCATCGCTTCGTGCCACGTTGTTGAAACGAATTGCAGCGGAGAAAGGGGCCCGTCAACAGGAGTCGATGGCCAAGCCTGCGGGACCATTGGAAGAGACAGGACTGACGTTCATCCGTTCAGTTGATAATCTCTGGAAAGAGATTCTCCCGGGAATCTTGCTGAAGCCACTTTTTCTTGATAAAGCTCACGGGCGAATGACGGCCCTTGCGCGTATGGCCCCACACAGCCGTTATGCGCCTCATAAGCATACCGCCCCAGAAGAATTCTATGTGTTAGAGGGAACGTGCTTTATAGGTGGACAACTGCTTCATGAAGGAGATTATCATCGGGCAGAAGTTGGAACGGTTCATCATGAGACTTCCACCGAAAATGGGTGCCTTATGTTGATGATTTTCTCCCCGAACAACGAGATGCTCGAGGTGCCAGCATAAAAAATCTTCCACATTCGTCGAAAAATTTTCTCCCACCCTAGTGTGAGAGTCTTACACGCCTAGACACATCAAACCGGGGGGATGCAACCGAGAGCCAGCTTGGCACCACGGAATCGTCACAAAAATCCCCTCTGAGTCATACACTTGCTCAGAGGGGATTTTTGTTTTGCGCCTGTGGTGTTATTTCGTCGGATACTTTGTTGGGGTTTGCTTCTTCCCGAAATCCTTCGCTAACTCTTTGGTTTTTTCTACAATGCATGCCCATTGACCTTCCAGAGTCTTTTTACCCTCCTTGGCATCTTCCAGGAGACAATGGCCGATGGCTTCGAGGAATGGAAATCTGTAGTTTCCGCTTTCGATACGACCATACGACTGTTCCTTGCCGGACGAGGACGAAAAGACTCGGAAACTCTCAAGCGTGTCATTCACCTCCCCGAACAATTTTTTGTTTTTGGGATCTCCCTCAATTTTTCCGCTGTAGCAGGAATGCATCAGCAAACCGACCGGGATGCAGGTCTTCTTCATTTTTTGAAATGTTTCAGCCACCATGGTGGCTAAAAGTCCGGACTTAAAGTACGGCGTGCTGTTGATGACCGTCACCCCCGTAGAGGACACCTTGACATGCTCCTGGGGTTTGACGTCCACAATTCCTTCTTTTTTGGTGTGTTTC
>JAUIKP010000139.1 GCA_030430725.1 Nitrospiria bacterium | reverse complement strand
TTGCATTCAGAGAAGTCTTGTTACGGACAAGGGAATGGATAAAAAAGAATTCTGCCCCCATTTCCTTACCTCCAGTCCATTCACAGCCACGAAGAAAGAGAGTCCTATGGGGTACGGCATATCCCCCGACAGCACGTTGTTCCGACCGACGGCTATTGAAATGCGGTTTCCCCTGCAAGAGCATAATTACGGTCTTGATAGGATCCAAAGGCATAACGTGGTGGAGGAAATCCGGGATCCTCATACTGAAAAAATACATCATGTTGATAGACCTGCAAGGTCTCTGGCGCGCAATGGAACACCACACTTCGCCGCGTCTTCTGTGGATTGATTGCGGGTGCGCCCCCGTGAGGAAGTTGAGGATGCCAAATGGCAACGTCCCCCTTTTGCAACACAGCCTGCTTTGTTGGTCCAATGCACCCTGATCGGGCAATCACTTCACCATAATAGGCTTCAAGCGCATGACGCACAACCCAATCATCCGGCTGCCCAGGGTTTTCACCACGGATACGTCTATAGATGGCATGCTGATCACAAGGAAATCGATGGCCTCCAGGCACGTACATCAATGGGCCGGCCTCAGGCTCGATGTCCTCCAGGGCACACCAGGCACCCACAAAATAGTTGACCGGAAAGGTATGAAAAAAAGGTGCATCACGGTGGATAGGCTGCTCGGTTCCATATTCAAATGTTAATGATGTATAAATACCGGCTTTATACCCGAAGAGATAATCCAATGCCCTCATAATTTCATCGTGACATCCGATTTTCATGGCATTCTCGGATGACATGTGGAAATTTACCAGCCGATTATGGCGCCCCTGGGAATCGACAAACTGGTCGGCATATCGCTTATTTCTTTCAAGGTATTGTTGATAATCATTGACCACGGCATCGCAAAGACCTGGTTCAATCGCCCCTTTTAAAATGGTAAACCCCTCGCGGATCATCTCCCGGGCCATCCCGGGATAGTGAGAAGGATATCGTGCACCTCGTAACACGGCCTCCTGCTCGGCTTCCGGCAAATCCAGCCATAACACTCCCATTTCCTCTCTCGCGCTTTCCGGTTGTTTAGATGGATTAACCATGCGAAGGACTCTCCTGAAGGAATGATGAAATCTTTGCCATCCCTGATTACTCATCAGACACGAATCACAATCCGCCAGATTGAAAAGCCTCTACTTCACCGCACGAATAATAAGGGGGAGCATATTGCCATATTCATACTCCGGATGGTTATTCGAGACCAATCCAGCAAACACATCGTAATTGACACCAACACGAACATCGCGAAAACCGCACCGGACCAAATCATCCAACAATCCCCATCCATAGTGATAAAAGGTCAATGCTCCCTGGGCGTTAATTGGATCACCATGGTACTCAGGCTCCATTAAAAGCTCTAGAGACCCATCAGCCAAGATCCTGGCTTTTTGGAGTTCACGCTCCAGCCTAAAGAAAAAGGGGCAGGTAAAAATGAGTGTTCCACCCTTCCTCAGTACGCGATACAGTTCTTCCAAGGCTTTTTTATAGTCAAACACATGCTCAAGCACGTCATTATGAACAATGACATCAAGCGAACACTTTGAAAAGGACAATTCCGTGATGGACTCATGCCGGACAGAGATCCCGCTTACAGTATGAACGGTTCCACCCTGAACTCTCTCTCCAATATATTCAGACCCGATAATCTCGGGGAAGGTTTCCTGAAGACGTTTATATAAAATTGAGATTCGTTCCAATATCGCTATCTGCACATCAGCATGATCTTCGACTTCCAAAGCCACCGCTGAATAGATTAATCGGTTGCGATTGGACAACCCACACTCACAGACCAATCCCTCCCTGAGATTCGGGAGAGTCCCGAAATAGACCCCACTGTTCACCGTGAAATTCCTCACTCTTCGACAGGCCCCACAATACCCGGGAACCTCCTGTTGCAAAGAAAGGTATCGCTCGGCTTCCAGTTGGTACGATTTAATCTGAGTCACGTATTGCAGAAAATCATGTTTTCCATTGAACCACGTAAACATAGTTATGCTTTTGGAGGATCACGATCCATCCTTAATCCTAGACCGTTTTGGGTGGCTTCCAGATATTGATGGCCGAATTCCCGATCAGGTTCTAAGTGATTTCCTTCGGCCCATTCATTCCACGCATTAATAAAGACAATCCGTTCGTCGCCAAAGTGCAGCCGCCGTGTCTGTTCAACGATCTGTCGCAACCAGTTTTCGTATCGTTCGGGAGTTGCACCCACAAAAACATGGGAGACATCTTGCCGACGGGCGGTATTGTCCCACGAAGGCATCACGCCTTTAAAGAGTTTGTAGGACGGCCAAGTTCGTCGTATAAAGTTTTCGGCTGTCTGGACATAGTCAAACAACACGCCCTGATACTCAGGATTGATCAAGGGTTCTGAGAGCTCGGCTTGCACCGGATACCGATGAGGCGGAAATTCAATAGCTGCATCAAATCCATAGAGACTTGGATCATCTCCCATCGGCATACGCTCAAAGCTCTGAACATAGGCTAAGTAAATTTCTCCAACCCCTGCATGCACACAAAATTCCCGCCACAAATCTGCCGTCCGTCTTGGATCGGGGAGTTGGCCGAGCCGATACACGATCACCAAGGGTTTTCCATGAATCCTAACATACCGTGGATCCAGCAACGCAGGGGCAATCTCCGCAATAAAGCCGGCATGATCCGCCTCGGTATGCCTCTGTGCGATAAGGATATCCTCCTCACACCCATCCCATCGTCTCGTCCAATTCTCATTGGCCCAACAGAGGCAGAACGGAAAATCCGGGGCACCGGATTGGAGCACTTCGTCAAGGGGACGGTTCAGAAGCTTTTTTCCGGCAAACCAATAATAGTAATAGCAGAAGGCCGAAATGCCATACTGGCGAGCCAACCGCGCCTGCTCGTCTCGTACCTCAGGCATCCGTAAATCATAAAACCCTAAATCCGCAGGCAGATGGGGTTGATAATGACCTTTGAAATTCGGTCGAGCTTTCGTGACATTCGTCCATTCCGTAAACCCCTTTCCCCACCACTGATCATTTTCAGGAATAGGGTGATATTGAGGAAGAAAAAAGGCGATCGCTCGAACCTCGTTCAGCCCCTTCAGTTCTTCGCTCCATCGTTGAACAAACGTGCTGACATTCCGAGCCACCAGAGGCATTTTTTCGTGGCTGGAATCATTGGTACTGACACTAAGATGGTGAACGACCACGGAACGCGGTTGATAGAACACCCTCATTCCCATCTTTCTCACACGGAAGGCTAAATCCGAATCTTCGCAATAACCAGGCGCATAGATTTCATCGAATCCTCCCAAGGTCTTAAACACCTCGGCTTTAATGAGCAGACAGGCCCCTGAGCAATAGTCAACCTCTCGCACCACGTTAAATTCAGGATCGTCCGGATCCCCATTCAAGCCAACGAGCTCCGCAGAACCATCCGGCCTAATAATGGCTCCTGCTTCCTGGAGCGTGCCATTGGGGTACAGCAATTTTGAACCCACAAGGCCAACCTCTGGTTGCTCTTGAAACGTGCTCACTAATTCATCAAGCCATCCTTCAAGTACCTGCGTGTCATTATTCAGAATCAGCAGATATTGGCCGCGAGCCAAGGTTGCCCCCCTATTGCACGAACGCAGAAATCCAAGGTTCGTCTCATTCCTGCAATAGCGAACATTCTTAACGTTAGACAAAATATTGGAGGTCTCATCATAAGACCCATCGTCAACGATGATCACCTCAAAACTACACTGAGGCACATATCTTAGAAGCGATGCCAAGCAACAAACCGTGTATTCCACGTGATTGTAGACAGGGATCACAATGGACACCAAAGGCTGTTCCACCTCGCTGAAGTTGAAGGACTGGACAAGCGTTGTGATCCCACCCGGCTCAAGCTGAATGAGAGAAACCAGCTTACGAGGAGGATTCTGAGGAGGAAAATGCCGATTTCCAGTTTCATGAAGGATAGGCATTTGCCTGTCCTTCCACCGACGATAACTTTCTGTCTGTTGAAAGAATGAACCGAACCGCCTAAAGACAAACGCCACCAATTGATGTTTTCGGTGAGGGGAAACGGGCAACAGGGATTTGGCACTTGTTAGAACTCGATCAAGCAACCGCCCAGTTGATTGCCGACTTGGAGTTACAGGGCGGTCTGAGCCTTTCAACCAATGCACAAGCCTTGCGCAAACTCTTCCACGCCACGAACCCTCTGGACACAGGCGTTCCCTCAGGATCCTTACTTTGCTGATGTTTCGCCATAGCAAGGATGAATACATGCGACGTAATTCTTCCTCTTTTATCAGCAATCGGGCATACAGACTGCCAAAACGTTGATCCCGTTCCTCAAGGACACAAGCATGTTCAGCCATGGTACTCATCAACTGGCTTTGAAGATGTCCAAGCTGTTGATCGCGTTCTTCAATACCAGCCTGCAGTGCCATGTGTTGATGCCAATACTCGGGAACCTCTGGAATAAATATTCCAGACGGAAGGACAGGTAACGCTCCGTTCCCCACGATGGCCACGAAATAGACAGGCTCAGGAATACTCAGGAACTTATGGGCTCGCCCTTGAGATAACCGAAAGTTAGCCGGGGGCGTGGAGGCATTATGGAGCGGACCAATACATGATCCATACCGGACTCGTTGGCCATAAAATTGCGCATGTTGGAAATAATTTAACAACAATTCTTGAAACTCTTCAAAATAGAGTTCCTTCACATGAAAGGAATTGACGAACTGTGGTTTATCGGAATATTCAGCCTTATCCGGGCTGGAGATGAGGACCAGGCCGTCTGGGCGTAAGACTCGAACAAATTCCCGCATCATTTCATGATGCTCATTATGGTGTTCAAGCGTTTCAAAACTCACAATAAGGTCCATGCTGGCATCAGGAAGAGGAATGTGACCACAGCCTCCCTGCATAAACTGGACATTCGAACGCTGATAGCGTTCAGCCGCATACCGTATAACCTCCTCCGAGGCATCCACGGCCACGACACTCCTGGCAACCTCAGCTAACAGCGCGGAACCATACCCCTCCCCGCATGCGATATCGAGCACATCTTTTCCTAAAGCCAGTTCACGGGCGAGGTAATAGCGATGCAAATGCTCTAGCTCAATATCTCCAATAACCCCCGGAATAAACCGTTCGCCTGTCCAGGGAAGCTTTGGCGGTTCTGTCTCATCAGCCATGATTTCCTGCGTTCTTTCGCTTTTGGACAGATGGGTTGCATCGAATTGATTTACATCCATTCCCTGTCCTTCGTCCCCTAACATTGGCCTCCTCCCGGGTGAGATCTGCTCCTCAAGTTTTTCATGATTTAGCTCTAAGGAAAATTGATCAACACCAAGCCGGGGTTAACATGACGGCTTCACCCAAAAACCCTACAAAAATGAGTTTCTACCGGACAACAACAGCACAGCACGCCTTTCGTATTCCTGAGTTCTTCTCACGATGAGGGCAAGCGCATTCCGGAGGATTCAAATTCAATTGCCAACATCGGAATGCCAATAAGTCCCCGTAGAACATGACTCGAGTGTACTCGGAAAAACAGGGCATCATCGATCCAATGATGAAGAGCATGATTCTCCGGTGTCCCCTCCGCTATCGCCGCAATCACCGAATAATCACCGGTTGGGAGATACGGTAACTGAAAACGAAATATCGCGTGAAATTGTTGCCCCTTTTCAATGGAGCGATCGACGTTCCGATACATCAGAAACGTATTGTCGCCAAACAAATACTGCCCCAATCGATCCTTCACGTAAAATCCAAGAATGGGCCTCAGTAAGGGTTGTTCCGACACACACCGGATGGTCAACGTAACTTCCTCTCCACCATCTAACGTTGTCAGGAGAGAGCCATGTTGGTCGGAAAGTGCCACTTCGCAAATACTGGCTCCACGCTCACCAAACCACGGAGCATTCGGATCAAAATCAAATATCTCCAACTCATTGCGATGCGAAGAGTTCTTTAACATCTCACTCCGTGGATCTTTCACCCGCATGGATCGATCTGTTGGGGCTTTGCGGCTTCCGCCAATCCGGAAGGTGTTTGCATTTTCCTGCTCGTGATACAACGCAGCGAGAAAATTATGACAAACCTCTTTTGCGGGACCGATTTCCCTGACAACCCCATTCTCGAGCCAAACAACTCGGTTACAAAGATTGGTGACCGAAGCCGTATCATGGGAGACAAACAGAAGCGTACCTTTTTCCCTGAATTGATGAAGAAAGCGCATACATTTTTGAGTGAACGCCGCATCACCCACGGCAAGAATCTCATCGATAATCAGAATATCGGCATCCACATGAGCGACCAGGGAAAATGCCAACCGGGCGTACATTCCACTCGAAAAAATTTTGACTGGATGATTGATAAAGTCTCCAATAGCGGCAAATTCCGTTATGGATTCGTACCGGGCATCGATCTGTTCATTAGTCAGACCAAGAATGGAAGCAGCTAAATATACATTTTCCTTGCCGGTAAATTCAGGATTAAAACTTGAACCCAATTCCAGCAACGCCGCGACCCGGCCCTTGACCGTCAATTCCCCACAGGTCGGCGCTAGCGTGCCACACACCAATTGCAAAAACGTCGACTTCCCCGAACCATTTCGACCGATAATTCCTACCGTTTCTCCTCGATACACGGTCAGGTCCACTCCTTGGAGACCCCAAAACTCTTCATAGAACTGTCGGTGCCCCCTCCATAACATCTGTTTTAACCGATCCTCAGGCTTTCGAAAAATCTGATAGGCCTTCCCAAGTCCTTGGACGCGTATAGCCGGATCAGACGACATCAGCAAATCCTTTTCGAGTTTTTTGGAACCATGCAAAGCCCAACCACCCTACCATCCAAAAAACTACCGTATACAAGAACCAGTCTACCCATTCCGGCATTTGTCCCCAAAAAATGACGGATTTCGACGCATTCAGGACAGGAGTCAAGGGATTGAGCTGAATCAATCCTCGGTATGTTTCAGGAATAGCCGAAAGAGGGTAAAAAATAGGACTGAGAAACATCATCATCGTGGTCATCACGCCTACCAACGGCTGGACATCACGCAGAAACACCCCCATGGAAGCCAGAAACCAACCTAACCCTACAAGCAATAGCACAAAGGGAAAAAGGACCACAGGTAACAGCAATACGGTGATGGGTGGAAGACCGTGGACTATGAGGTAAAAAACCAACAAAATCAAAAGACTCACGGTAGCATTAAAAAGTGCAACCTGCATGGACACCCAAGGCATTATTTCCAGAGGAAACACCACCTTTTTGATATACGACACATTTTCGAGCATAAGACCAGGAGCACGCGTAACGCATTCTGAAAACAGATTAAAAATAATCAACCCGGAAAATAATAACAGAGCAAAGGCGCCGTTTTCCTCCATAGGCACCTCCCATCGAATCCGAAACACAACCGAAAAGACAAAGGTATAAACCCCCAGCATTAGTAACGGGACGACAAAGGCCCAGATAACCCCAAGCATCGACCCTCGATAACGAGCATCGATCTCCCGCTTGGCAAGGCGAGCAATCAAGGTTCTATGCTGCCAGGCACAGATCAATGGTGCAAAAGGGCTGTAAGTATTATTCATGATAAACAATCGATCTTAGTCCAGATTATCGTTGCCTCTGCACCTGGAAAAGTTTGACCGATTTGGAATTTCAAAACCAATCCTGCCTCCGGTAACACCTATGTTTTCAAGGCTACGCTACCAAATCTCTCAGCATGAAATCCTCACATTCATAACGAACCAAAATTACCTACGCTTCAAAATACCGGCAAATAAACCGATGAAATCACAGGGGTGGGTGACTAGAAGTAGAAAAATTCGAAA
>JAUIKP010000138.1 GCA_030430725.1 Nitrospiria bacterium | reverse complement strand
TTATTGTCGTGATGGTTTAGAATTTAAGTAAGTCGGTCCGTATTTCCTGTTTGACCTGCATAGGGGTTCATGGTAGATATCGCAGGTGAAAATGGCCTTGCCCGGATGGCGGAACTGGCAGACGCGCCGGACTCAAAATCCGGTTCTTTCACGAGAGTGGGAGTTCGACCCTCCCTCCGGGCACCATTACCTGTCTCGTCTCTTTAGGGTGCAATTAAAATTGAGAAAAAATGATAAGACAGTGTAAGTCTTTAAGTGAAATTTCTGGTATGTCGAACCATAGATTTAAAGCCAAGAATTGACTTGACAGGGGCTATTGCCTTGACTATAGTTGGTGCCCTTGATCATGGAGTAAAATCGTATATTTGAATTCGTTCGTTTTTTTGATTATTCACTCACACTTCCAAGGAGGAGCCACATGCGGAAGGTAGGGTATTTAGGATTAGCAATGGTTTTTGCAGGCTCGGTGAGCGTGGCGGTGGCGCAAGAGCGTCCACCTCAGCATGTAGGGTACGGGACTGGTGTCGGAGACTCTCAAGGTGTAGGCGACAGGTCACGGGTGATGGACCAAGATGATATGTTGCGGTACCTCTCTGCAGATGAAACGATCCAGGGTGAAGTTGTCGGCATTGATTATGCCGGGGGAAGGCTGTGGCTCGATATGGGAGGAAGTTCCCATGATGAACGGCAAACCCTTCGTGGCTCCTTAAACTTAAAAGAGCTGTATTTTGACAGTAAGACCAACATGGCCAACCTTAAAGCTATTGGCAAAGGTGATTACGTCACGATCCAAGCGGCAAATGAAACTTCCGAGGACCAAAAGTTTGGAACCGGCCGGAAGTTGGTTCGAGATGTATATGTGTTAAAGGGAAGTCAATTGTTAGGGGGAGCCGACAATCCAGGCTTTGGTGGAGGGTTTGGTCAAAAACCAGATCCTTATGCCTCAAGGGGACTTACCGTAAAGAGTGGTTCTCTTACTGGAATGCCAGAGGGTGCAGTACAGCCAGGGGAAGTTAAGTCAGGAATTACCAGCGACGTTGGTATGATGACTGGTGCTGCGCCTTGTTGGCAATGTGCCCCCCAACCCACCACAGTCAATGAAAAAACAGATAAAACCGTTGCCACTGACTACGGGGATGATCGCAAGAACTTTAACAAGGGTACTGTTCAATAGGTTTAATTGATAACAGGCCATTTTTGTAGTTTAAAAGAGCGTGCCGGTCAATTTCCGGCACGCTCTTTTGTTTATTTGGCTAATGAAATCTATTAATAATAAGGAAAATTGATTTCGTCTGTTAATAAGCCGTTGGCGGGAGAAGATTGAGAGCTCATGGAGGAATTGGATCTTCGAGGGGTCATTTGTCCGTACAACTTTGTGAAGACGAAGCTTAAGCTGGAAACTTTAGAAAGCGGTGATCAGTTGAGGGTGTTGTTGGATGAAGGCGAACCAATTCGAAATGTTCCGCAAAGCATTACCAATGAGGGTCACCAGATCCTAAAGCAAGAAAAAGTTGACCATTATTACCGTGTGGTTATTCAGAAGGTAGATGTGTGATGGGGGTCGACCTTGAACTTTCGGGTAATGGTTCCAATTGCCTTTTCCTCCTTTGAGGTAACCCTTGAATTAAAAGTGTTATTTCCCCTTTAATCGATTTGTTTTTTACCTGTTGAATCACTTCTTCGATTTCTCCCCGAATAATTTCTTCGTTGAGTTTTGTCAATTCCCGTGTTAGGACAATGTGTCTGTTCCCCATGACGTTCGTGATGACTTGTAATGTTTTGAGAATCCGATGCTGGGTTTCAAAGACAACAATGGTACCCTTTTCTTCTTTAATATTTTGGAAAAATTTTCCCCTGGCTCCTGGTTTTCTGGGCACAAATCCCTCAAAGATAAATCGATCCGTTTCCAAACCTGACACGCATAATGCCGTCAGAACGGAGGATGGTCCTGGAATAGGGATAAGTGGAATATTTGACTTGATTGCCTGTCGAACCAGATAAAATCCCGGATCCGAAATAAGAGGGGTCCCCGCATCGCAAACCAAGGCAACGGAACTTCCTTCCTGGAGCCGATGGAGAAGAATGTCGGTTTTCTCCTCCTTGTTGAAATCGTGATAACTGGTGAGTGGTGTGCCGATGTGATAGTAGGTGCAGAGTTTTTGTGTGCGACGTGTGTCCTCAGCTGCAATAATGGCTACCTCTTGGAGAATGCGGATAGCCCGGAATGTCATATCTTCCAGATTTCCGATAGGCGTACTGACAATATAGAGCGTTCCGGCCATGGTCTATTGCAGGAAAATGATATAGGGCAAGGTTGGAAATGGTACTGTGTGAGTCTGCCAATGTCCAGGGCGATCCAATTGTACCCGCCTGGTTTCGCAATGATAAACGATGGGGGACATCCATCGTTTGAAAGGTCAAGTGCCTCTGGTTAGGGAGGTGGAGTGGCTATTGGATGTGCCATTGCCCAGGGGTTAGTGGGTTAATAGGCGGAAGTCCCTGTTTATGGGAGACGTGTGAAAGAATGAGAGAGGTAGACCACGTTCAGACCGGCGGAGATAGGCTGTCTGATACCATGTGATGTGACTCACTGGGTCAATGTCGAGTATACGGTTTAAGCGGGTGATCAAGAAATTTGGCCGGCTGGACATTCTCAATAATGTAGGAGCATCAGGTCGAACACCGATCCACGATCCAGATGGTTACAAATGCCTAAAAATTCTTCAGGTGAATGAAACAGGCACTACTTGGTTTCGAATCACGCTATCCTCCATATGCTCACTCACCACTATGGACGTCTCGTTAATATCTCCTCCGTCCTGGGACGGTTTGGTGTGGGGGATAATTTGTCGTATTGTACCACCAAACATGGCATTTTAGGGGTCACTCTGTCACTGGATTGTTGCCTTCCAGAAAACGGTGGACGCTATTTTCACAACATGCGCGGGTACCGCCATATACAGGCAAGTGATTGAGCAAACTGTGCCTGCCTGGAATTCACCAGATGAATACAGTGAAATCACGATCAGTACGATTCCGAAAACAAATGGCGTAAGCCGACGAAGTGGCCGATGTTGTCATGTATCCATGCTCACATGCGGCTAGTACTAACTGGGCAACCCTTAGATGTTTGTGGTGGAGCTCCCGCAGACACTCCCTAAGTGGATATGCGGTGTGATTTTCCTCTTTTTCTTAAGCAAGAAATGATGGTAACCTGTTGATTTTCTTGACCTTCCCTGGAGCCAGATCTATACTCGATATGGGTCTTTGTGCATGTGTTTCTACTAGGTTGTTCAATGCCTGAATTACTGCCATATCTCACCATGGGCTTTTATTTTGGAGGTACGCTCCTTTTTCTTCTTTATCTTTGGCACCGTTCTGATGTGATCTCAAAAATTTCTCTTGTGGCCACAGGGTTGGGGTTTGTTTCTCATACCTCGGGACTCATAATGGCCATGGTGTCGATGGGGCATGTCCCTATTATGACCTTTAAGGACGCCATGTCCTTTTTTGCCTGGGGGTTAGTGCTGGTCTTTTTAGTTGTTGGCATGAAACGGGGCTTAGAGGTGTTGGGCGCCTTTATCCTTCCACTGGCCTTTCTGTCTCTCGTTTCGGCAACCCTGGCGCCTCAATCAGCCGATACTCTTGCCCCGGTCTTTCAGACGGTATGGGTGCATGTGACCCTGAGTATCTTAGGTACCATTGGATTTGCTGTGGCTTTCGTGGCCGGATTGATGTATGTGATGCAAGAGCGCCTCTTAAAATCCAAACAATTTAATGTGTTATCTTTCAAGCTCCCACCACTGGATTTTTTAGATTCTCTCAACCAACGGTCTATCCTTTTTGGGTTTCCTCTATTGACTTTAGGAATTCTGACAGGGGCCGTTTCAGCCCAATTAACGATTGGATCGTATTTGAGCTGGAATTCTGAGCAAATATGGGCCTTAATTACCTGGTTCTTTTATTTCGCGGTCCTGATGGGAAGGGTGACGGCCGGATGGAGGGCGAAAAAAGCCGCTTATCTAACCATTGTGGGGTTTGCCGGAGTAATTTTGACCTTTGTCGGCATCCTTATTAAAAGTCCTCAACCGATGTCACCGTTATGAATATTATCGTTTTAGGTCTCAATCATCGGACGGCTTCCGTTGAACTTCGGGAATTACTGGCCATCCAGGATAGCCGGATGGGAGAAGCGTTGGGTCGACTCATGGCGTACTCCGGTATCAAAGAGGCCATGTATCTGGGGACTTGCAACCGTGTTGAAGTGTATGCGGTCGTAGAAAAGGGAGAATGGGGGTTTCGTCAATTGGAAGATTTTTTGGTCTCAACCCATTTCTCCTTGTCCACGGAGGATTTACTCCCTCACCTGTATCGATATAGTGATGATGAAGCCATCGCGCATTTATTTCGGGTATCGGCTAGTTTAGATTCCATGGTTGTGGGAGAACCCCAGGTCCTAGGGCAAGTAAAGGAAGCCTACGAACTGGCTCTGACCCATCGTTCGTCCGGCGTCATTCTGAATAAGGTTGTCAAAAAAGCGATTTCGGTAGGGAAAAGTGTCCGCACAAACACCCGGATTGGGGAATATGCGGTTTCCGTCAGCTATGCCGCTGTGGAATTAGCCAAAAAAGTTTTTTCGAATCTGAAACAACGAGTTGTGTTGTTAGTGGGGGCAGGGGAGATGGGAAAGTTGGCTGCGCAACACCTGGTGAATCAGGGCGTGAAGGAAGTTCTCATTGCGAATCGAAATCATCATCGTGCTTTCATGCTGGCCGAACGCTTTCATGGTCAGGCGGTTCCCTATGAACAGCTTCGAAGCACACTACCCAAGGTGGATATTGTGATTTGCGCCACGGGCGCTCCCCACTATGTCATTACCAAGGATGATATCGAAATGGCGGTGTATCATCGAATGAACCGCCCCATGTTTTTAATTGATATTACCGTGCCTCGAAATATTGATCCGGCCGTTAAGGATGTTGATAACGCCTATGTGTTTGATATTGACGATCTCAAGGCTCATGTGGGCCAAAACCAGGAAGAACGATTGAAAGAAGCTGAAACTGCGGAGCACATGGTAAGGGAAGAAGTGGGAAGTATGGTTGCCTGGGTTCGCGGACTGGAAGCAACGCCGACCATCGTAGCCTTGAGAAAAAAAGCGGAAGAGATCAAGCAAGGCGAGTTGGAGAAAGTCTTCGGTCGTTTAGGGGAATTGTCGTCGAAGGAACGATCTGCCATTGAAGGCCTGGCGTCCGCGATTGTAAATAAATTACTCCATGGTCCGGTCGTGACCCTAAAATCGGAGGCACAATCTCAAAATGGATTTGCGTTCATTGAAGCTGCCCGCCGGTTCTTTGAACTTCGGGAACGGGAGATTCACTCCGGAGAGATACCACTCCTGGAAGATGAAACAGGTGATGGCGTGAGCGAGGAGCGCCTTCCACAGAAGGATGGCGTATGAATCAGGGGGATGGTCAAGCACGCTCTACCCTCATTGTGGGAACACGGGGAAGCCAATTGGCTATATGGCAAGCCGAATGGGTGAAAAGACAGCTCAAAACCCTTGCCCCGGATATTTCTGTGATACTAAAGCGCATCCAAACAAGCGGAGATAAAATTCAAGATGTGCCTTTGGCCAAAATTGGGGGTAAGGGGCTGTTTGTAAAAGAAATTGAAGAAGCCCTGCTCCGCCGAGATATTGATCTGGCCGTGCATAGCATGAAAGATGTACCGTCAGAAATGCCTGAAGGGCTGGGGATTGTTTGTGTTCCCGAGAGGGAGGATCCCAGGGATGCGTTGATTGCCCGTGAGGGCCATACCTTGGCAACATTGCCGATTGGCGCACGGGTCGGCACTAGTAGTTTGCGACGACAAGCGCAATTGTTACATGCCCGCCCCGATCTTGAGATTGCAATGTTGCGGGGGAATGTGGATACAAGACTACGCAAGGTTCGCGAGGGTCAGTATGATGCCATTATCCTGGCTGCCTCCGGGCTGAAGCGCCTAGGATGGGATCAGGAAGTGACGGAGTATTTGTCTGTTGATGTGAGTCTGCCGGCAATTGGGCAAGGTTCGTTGGGCCTGGAAGGAAGAAAAGATGATTCATGGATTCGAGATCTGGTCGCTCAGTTTGAACATCGACCAACTCGGATTGCGGTCACTGCCGAACGGGCGTTGCTTGCAAGGTTGGAGGGCGGATGCCAGGTTCCCATTGCAGGGTATGGGACTCTTCAAGGGGACACCCTGACTCTGGAGGGGTTAGTCGCGAGCCTTGACGGGAAACGATATATCCGTCAAGTGGTATCGGGACCAGCGGGGGAAGCCGAATCAATTGGCACGCAGGTGGCTGAACAATTGTTGGACGGTGGGGCGCAGCCCATTCTCCAGGAAATTTATGGGATGGCATGACCAAGGTAGTTGCATTTCATGGTCGGGTATTTTTGGTCGGAGCCGGGCCCGGCGATGCCAAGTTGCTGACTTTACGAGGGAAAGAGTGTCTCGAGCAGGCTGACGTGGTGCTGTACGATCACTTGGCTAATCCCGAATTGTTGAAATTTGCCCCTTCTCACGCCGAGTGTATTTACGTCGGAAGAAAAGGTCGTGGGGCCTATCGGGATCAGGCAGAGATTCACGCCCTGTTGGTTACCAAAGCTCAGGAAGGCAAACGTGTCGTGCGACTCAAGGGAGGGGATCCTTTTATGTTTGGCCGCGGAGGTGAAGAAGCCGAAGTGATCGCAGACGCAGGGATCCCCTTTGAAGTGGTACCCGGGGTGACGGCTGCCGTAGCAGTGCCGGCGTATGCTGGTATTCCCGTGACGCACCGGACTCTCGCCTCGACGGTCGCATTTGTGACCGGCCATGAAGATCCGACCAAACCATCGAGTGCAATGGAATGGCCACGTTTCGCTTCGGCTGAAGGGACGCTTGTCTTTTTAATGGGCATGAAAAATCTTCCGCAGATTGTGGACCGGCTCATTCAGGAAGGCAAGCCTGCAACGACTCCCGTTGCGGTGATCCGATGGGGGACCTATGCTCGTCAACGAACAGTAGTGGGAACACTATCAGACATTGTGGAATTAGCCTCTCAGGCAGACATGAGTCCGCCATCAGTGATTGTCGTGGGTGAAGTCGTTCGGTTACGTGAACGACTGAACTGGCATGAATCCCGTCCTCTGTTTGGACAAGGAGTGTTAGTGACCAGACCTCGTGCCCAGGCGCCGGCTCTTTCAAATTTGCTGGCGGCGCAGGGTGCGGAACCGGTGGAATGTCCTACGTTGGAGATTCATCCTCCTGATAGCTGGACACCTGTGGATGAGGCGATTGCTGCGATTTCGACATACGACTGGGTGATTTTCACAAGTGTGAATGGCGTGCAATCCTTCATGGAACGTCTCTGGTTTTATCATAAAGACGTGCGGAGCTTGGCCGGAATCCGTGTGTGTTGTATTGGTCCTCGGACCCGGGAGGAGGCTGCTCGCTGGGGGATTGCCTCGGATTTGGTTCCTCAAGAATTTCAGGCAGAAGGGATTTTGCGGGACATCGGCATGTTAGGGGTTGCCGGCCAACGGATTTTGATTCCAAGAGCCAAAGTGGCACGTGAGATTCTTCCTGACCAGTTGAAAGCCATGGGTGCCACCGTTCATGTGGTTCATGCCTATCAGGCTCTTCCTCCCATTGTCGATATGGGCCCTCTTCGTGATCGACTTCGCAACAGGGAAATTCAGTATGTGACCTTTACCAGCTCTTCAACCGTGAAAAATTTTTGCCAGTTGTTTGAAAATCGTCAAGAATTTCAGGAATTAACACGGCATTTAATCGTGGCCGTCATTGGCCCGATTACCGCTCAAACCGTTCAGAAAGAAGGGCTGTCGGTGGATGTCATGGCGTTGGAGAATACCGTTCCGGCATTGGTCGATGCC
>JAUIKP010000137.1 GCA_030430725.1 Nitrospiria bacterium | reverse complement strand
AACGTTAACCCAGCTGCCCCCTTCAAAGAAAACCTTAAAAAGAGGCAGATAAAATGATGAAAGGAAATATGCTATACGAAGGAAAGGCCAAAAAGATTTTTCTGACGGAAAAGGACGACGAGGTCATTCAGTACTTCAAGGACGATGCCACCGCCTTTAACGCTGAAAAACGTGGGACGATTCTGGAAAAAGGCGTAGTCAATAATGCGATCTCCGCAAAACTGTTCCAACATCTTTCCGACGTCGGAATTCCCAGTCATTTCATTCAGCAACTCAATGACCGGGAGCTGTTAACGCGTCGGGTAAAAATTATTCCGGTTGAAGTAGTGGTGCGTAATCGAGCCACGGGCAGTATTGTCAAACGTCTAGGTTTAGAGGAAGGCTTGATCATTGATCCCCCATTAGTTGAGTTCTTCTATAAAGATGATTCCCTGGGCGATCCGCTTATTTCTGAAGACCATATTCGTTTGTTGAAAATAGCCACACCCGGACAAGTCGAGGAACTTCGACAGCAGGCTCTTAAAATTAATGAGGTGCTAAAACCTTTTTTCCAGAAAAGGGGCATGTTGTTAGTGGATTTTAAGTTAGAATTTGGATTATGGAATGGTCAGATTATTTTGGCGGATGAAATTTCCCCTGACACATGCCGTTTTTGGGATATGCAAACCGGAGAACGCATGGATAAGGATCGGTTCCGAAAAGATTTGGGACGGATTGAGGAAACCTATCAAGAAGTTCTCAAACGGGTTTGCGGATAATTCCCGATTTATCGAGCCCTGTGTTCGTTCTTTGCCACAGACTATCTTGGTGACGGGCCTGACTATATCGTAGAACATTTATTCAAAGGGGGCATGTCAATCCGTTCAGAAAAAATATGAAAGCCAAAATTTACATTACACTCAAAAACGGAATTCTTGATCCTCAAGGCCGAGCTATTCAGCAATCACTTCAAGCCCTTGGTTTTGGATCTGTCGGAGAGGTCAGAATTGGAAAGTTCATCGAGGTGGATCTTTCTGAAACAGACTCGACGTCTGGTGAACATACCATTGCCGCAATGTGCGAAAAACTTCTGGCCAATACGGTTGTCGAAGAATATGAATACGAGATCCTTGAGACATAATGGTCTCTTCATTATTGTCCCTGTTTATATGCGATTTTTTCTCTCCGGTACCTCTTATCTCAGTATGTAAGGTCAAGGAGAAGAGAACGCTATGAACATCGGCATCGTTGTCTTTCCCGGGTCCAATTGTGATCGTGATTGCGGGTATGTCCTTTCGAAAGTTATGGATCAAACTGTCCAGTTTATCTGGCATCAAGAGAGATCCGTCAAAGGTATGGATGCCATCATTCTGCCAGGAGGGTTTTCCTATGGTGACTATCTGCGCACGGGTGCCATTGCCAGATTCTCTCCCATCATGGACGCCGTCGTTGAGTTTGCTGGGCGAGGAGGAATGGTTCTGGGCATATGTAATGGATTTCAAATGCTTTTAGAGCTTGGAATATTACCGGGTGCCATGTTGCGCAACAGGGATCTTTCCTTTATTTGTGAAGAGCACTATATACGGGTAGAAAACGCGAATACTCCATTTACCAATCACTGTGAACCCGGACAGATTCTGAAGCTCCCGATTGCCCATGCTGAAGGAAATTATTATACAAACCCTGTGACGCTATCCTCCTTGCAGGCTAATGCGCAAATCGTCTTTCGATATTGTGATCGCGAAGGCAAAGTGACCACTCAAGCCAATCCCAATGGATCACTGGATAACATCGCGGGGATTCGCAACGCGGCGGGCAATGTCCTCGGTTTGATGCCTCATCCAGAACGAGCTGCAGAATATCTTCTCAATAATGAGGATGGGATATATATTTTTCGATCCATGATTTCAGCGTTGGAAGCACACAAATCACCTCAACCGGCATAGGCTGGATTGCCATTATCCACCTCATCCTTTTTCGTCAAGACCAACATGGAAGTTTTTCCAGGAATTTCGATGACTCCTGAAATCTGCCAAGGGAAACCATGTGTGGCAGGCACTGCCGTTGATGTAGCCACCGTGGTCGGAACCCTTGGGAACGGAAGATCATTTCATGACGTCCAGGAAGCATTGAATCTGACATATGAACAAGTGCTCACGGCGTTGCGTTATGCTTCGTATGTCACGGATCATTTGCCCCTTCGCCTCCCGTCTGGACATTAAGCCACAGGACAGTATGACGGTGTTTATGCTAAGCTCCCTTTCATGGAAATAACGACCCTGCCGCCTTCCCAATGTGCATTCCGGTAGCATTGTGGAAATTAACTTCGTGGGTTTGTTCCGAAATTATGAGTGACATATTCGGTTTTTCATCTCATTCATTTCCTTTTTCCTCATAGGGGAAAGATTGTCATATAAAATGAGTGGTCTGCCATGACCCAGGAATCAAAAGTCTTGCCGCAGGGACCTCCTACGTCAAAAATTATTGAACAGCATGGTCTGTCCGAGGATGAGTATCAGCAAATCCTCAAGCATCTTGGTCGAGAGCCGAATCTCACTGAGTTGGGTATTTTTTCTGTGATGTGGAGCGAACATTGTAGTTATAAGAGTTCACGCATTCATTTGAAGCGATTTCCGACCGAGGGTGAGAGGGTGGTTCAAGGGCCGGGAGAAAATGCCGGTGCGGTGGATATTGGAGAAGGACTTGCGGCAGTGTTCAAAATGGAATCGCACAATCACCCATCATATATTGAGCCGTTTCAAGGGGCGGCAACAGGCGTCGGTGGGATTCTACGCGATATTTTTACCATGGGAGCACGACCGATCGCCCTGTTGAATTCCCTGCGATTCGGCGAATTGGACCTTCCCAAGAGTCGGCATATTCTCAAAGGAGTTGTCTCTGGAATTTCTTCCTATGGAAACTGTATGGGAGTGCCAACGGTAGGAGGGGAGATTACCTTTAACGATATTTATTCAAAAAATCCATTAGTGAATGTCTTTTGTCTGGGTATCGTGAAAAAAGATCGTCTCCTGCGTGGTTTAGCTAAAGGTGTCGGAAATCAAGTCCTGTATATTGGTGCCAAAACAGGACGAGACGGGATTCATGGCGCCACCATGGCCTCTGATAGTTTTGACGATGCATCTGACAAGAAGCGTCCGAATGTACAAGTCGGTGATCCCTTTCTAGAAAAACTTTTACTTGAAGTATGCCTTGAATTTTTAGAACAGGACCTCTTAGTTGGAATTCAGGACATGGGGGCGGCCGGCCTGACCAGCTCTTCCTGCGAAATGGCCTCACGCGCTGGAACCGGAATTGACTTGGATTTAGCGAAGGTGCCCCGCCGTGAACCACACATGACTCCTTATGAAATTTTACTATCGGAATCTCAGGAAAGAATGCTCTTGGTGGCTCAACCTGGGAAGGAAGAGTCCGTGCTGGCAATCTGCCGGAAATGGGGAATTGATGCTGCGGTGGTCGGGCAGGTGACGGATGATGGATTCCTACGAATTAGAGAGGGCAACCAGGTTGTGGCGGAAATACCCGCGCATGCTCTCGCTGAAGAAGGTCCACGCTATGAACGGCCTGCTGCGCCAGCTCAGTATCAAGAGTTTTTGCAATCCTTAAATATTGATGCTCTTCCAGATGTCAAAAATCCTGCCGAGGTGTTATTGAAACTATTAGCTTCACCCACTATTGCGAGCAAGCGGTGGGTCTTTCGGCAATACGATCATATGGTGGGAACCAATACCGTTGTGTGTCCCGGTTCCGACTCCGCCGTAGTCCGCATTAAAGGGACTACGAAAGCTTTGGCCATGACGACGGATGGCAATAGTCGATACTGCCTGCTGAATCCCTATTTGGGAGGAGGTTTAGCCGTGGCTGAAGCCGCGAGAAATCTAGTCTGTGCGGGTGCTCAACCGATCGGAGTGACCGACTGTTTAAATTTTGGTAACCCGGAGCGGCCCGATATCATGTGGCAATTCATCATGGCGGTCGAAGGGATTGCCGATGCCTGTCGAACTTTCCAAATTCCTGTAGTTAGTGGAAACGTGAGCTTTTATAACGAAACGAATGGCCTGTCTATTTACCCAACACCGATTCTGGGAATGGTGGGACTTATTGAGCGTACGGAAGACATTACCACTCAATGGTTTAAACAATCAGGCGATCATATTTGTTTGTTGGGGGAGACAAAAGAGGACTTGGGCGGAACTGAATATCTCAAGGTCATTCATTCCCGCGAGCAAGGCAGCCCCCCCTGGTTGGATTTGGATCGAGAAAAGGCTCTTTATTCCTGTATGCTTACTTTAATCCAAAGGGGGCTTATACAATCAGCGCATGATTGCTCGGAAGGGGGATTACTCGTGACATTAGCCGAATGCTGTCTGACAAATCCTTCCGGCCTATTCGGAGCAACTGTTATACTGAATCAAGATCGTTTGCGTCTGGATGCCTTACTTTTTGGAGAAAGTCCTTCACGGGTTGTGGTCTCGGTTAAATCGGAGCACCTCAAGCAGGTGATGGAGTTAGTTCAAGAGCTAGGCGTGCCATGCACCGAATTAGGTCAAGTTACTCAAGGAAATATGGATGTTACTGTTCGCGGAGCTCATGACCGGCCAGTGTGTCAGTTAAGCCTGTCCCTTTCTGAAATGTCCGACCAGTGGCACCATGCTCTTGCACGACAACTTGAAGCCGAAGCATCGTGAGCAAATTCCGGTATTTCCTATTGATGAATTGGTTAGCTTTTATGTTCGCTCACGATGATCTGGCCTGTTTGAGGATATCATGAAGAAGTTGCCGATAGTACAGTCTTTGCCCTCCCCGGACGGATTTCATGAAGAATGTGCGGTCTTCGGAATTGCGGGATCGAAAGAAGCTGCCAATCTTACGTACCTGGGTCTCTATGCCCTACAACATCGGGGGCAGGAGGGCTCCGGTATTGTGTCCTCGGATGGAGAGCAATTTTTTCAAAAAAAAGGCCTAGGTCTCGTGGCCGATATTTATTCAAAAAAAGCATTACGCGAACTTCCGGGAACGAAGGCGATTGGGCATAACCGATATTCCACCGCCGGTAGTGGATACTTGCAAAACGTTCAACCCCTGTCCGTCAATTTCGCGTTTGGCAATTTGGCGTTGGCCCACAATGGAAACTTAGTGAATGCCGGTGTGCTTCGAGGTGAACTCGAGGCCTACGGGGCTATCTTTCAATCGGACTCCGATAGCGAGGTCATCATTCACCTGATTGCTCACTCCAAGGGAGATACGATCGTGAATCGGGTGATTGACGCCTTAAGCCTGGTTCGAGGGGCCTTTTCATTGGTGCTGTTATCCGATGATCACTTAATCGCCGCACGCGACCCGTTTGGATTTCGTCCGCTGTGTTTAGGACGGTATAAAGGCAGTTGGGTCGTGGCATCCGAGACATGCGCCTTCGATCTGATTGATGCCAAATTCGTCCGTGAAGTGGAACCGGGAGAAATTATTGTCATCCACGGTTCAGAATTGACCTCTTATCATCCGTTTCTTGAACGTTCCCGTGCCCAATGTGTATTCGAATATGTGTACTTTGCGAGACCCGATTCGAAAATCTTTGGCCCGAATGCCGTATATCCGGTTCGCAAAGCCTTTGGGCGTCAATTGGCCAAGGAATGCCCGGCGGCTGCAGACATGGTTATTCCTGTTCCCGATTCCGGTGTTCCTGCTGCCCTGGGTTTTGCGGAAGGGATGGGATTACCATTTGAGATCGGCCTGACTCGAAATCACTATGTGGGGCGGACTTTTATTGAGCCGCAACAAGCCATTCGTCATTTTGGCGTAAAATTGAAACTGAATCCGGTCCCGGATGTCCTAGAAGGGAAACGGATTGTGGTTGTGGATGACTCCCTTGTTCGAGGCACCACCAGTCGGAAAATTGTCAAAATGCTTCGACAGGCGGGTGCTCGGGAAATTCATCTGCGCATTAGTTCCCCACCGGTCATTGCTCCATGTTATTACGGCATTGATACGCCGACACAAAAAGAACTCATAGGGTCAAATCTCAATATTGAAGAAATTCGTCGTTACGTGACGGCCGATAGTTTGGGGTACCTTAGTTTAGAAGGTATGTTAGCCATGGCTCCGGGCTTTTCCCATCATTATTGTAATGCCTGTTTTACGGATAAGTATCCCATCATGTTGACTAAAGCCGAGCAACTGCAACTCGGCTTATTCGAACCGGACCAGCTCTCTCGCTCCTAAATGTATTTCCGTTTTGTTGCCGCCCCAAAAATTCGTGTGTTAGGCTTTTAGAGGATGTGCAGGTTGAGTCTCTGGTTATCTATGCCTTAAGAGGCACCATGAAGAGGAGGAGCCTATGAAAAGGAATATGCTTCAGCTAGTAATCGTAGTCATTGTAATACTGAGCACGGGCTTTAACGTACAGGCGGGAAGTTTCTTTAAAGTCGGGGAGGCCGCTCCTAATTTCTCACTGACGAGTCTGGATGGACAACCTCTCTCTCTTGACCAGTTTAAGGGTAAAGTGGTGGTTCTGGGACTCTTTCATATTTGCGAGCCGTGTTTAATCCAAAGCACCAATCTCCAAAGGGTACATGAGGCCACGAAAGACAAGCCTGTCGCGGTGATCGGAGTCAATTCTTCTGGTGATTCCCTGGCAGATGTCAGGGAATTCCTACAAGGATTTCCGCTGAAGATTACGTATCCCTACCTTCTGGACCCCGAAAAGAAAACAGACAAACTCTATGGCGGAGGGAAATTTATTCCCAATGTGTATGTCATTGATCAAAATGGCCTCATTCGTTGGCAGCGTGTAGGGAATTTCTTTACTGACGGTACATTAGCCGGACATGAAGCGATTCTTCAGGAAGTGAAGCAATTATTAGAGGCACCGCCTGCTCCCTCGACCATGTAAGCCAATGAAATTTTTTGCACATTCTTGACCTCAATGTTAGGGAACTATGGACGAACTAGAAGACGGAAAACAAAAATTTCTTAGTATAGTGAAATCCCTTGATGCGTCCGTTGAGGTCGTCATTCCGACCACTCCGTCGCGCGGTCTTTTACTCATTTCCCTTACTAAAGGCTCCAATCGTAAATTTATTACGGTTCATGAGGATGACATGTTGGATCTTCCGGAAGAGCCAGGGGTTCAAGCCAAAACCACAGCCCTTCTCCAAGAAACACTGGAAACCTTATGAAAACCATTCTGCCCAATATCTCTGAATGGTCCTGGTTCTCTGAGGAAAAGCAGCTTAATTTCAACGGTCATTTATTGGCCGTGGGGGAACATCGCATATTAGTCGACCCACCTCCCATGAATGCCAGCGATAGGGCCATAATCCAACGCGGAGGGACTCTCGATTATATTATTTTGACCAATCGTGACCACGAACGGGAGGCTGCCAATTTCCGGACAATCTTTAACTGTCAGGTGATGGCCCCAGAATTAGATGCCAAGGAGATGACCTTCCCCGTTGATAAAACTTTTAAAGATGGGGAATTGCTTCCAGGGGGAATTTGGGTTGTTCAGCTTTCCCACCAAAAATCTCCAGGGGAAAGTGCTTTATTTTTGCAACAGGGGCAAGGGGTGCTTATTGTGGGGGATGGGCTCATTGGATATCCTCCAGGTGCACTCCGGCTTCTGCCCTCGGAAAAATATGTAAATATCGATCAAGCCCGCGATGGTCTTCGTCGATTATTAAAGTATACCTTTGATAGTCTCCTGGTGGGGGACGGAACATCCCTACTCACTGGAGCCAAACCGGCACTTGAACAATTATTGGCAAATCCTTAAATGAATGGACAGCATCATAATGTCCCGGAAAATTTTTCAGCCGCACTGTGACCCCGAGTGAGCAGCTATGGCCTGGTCTCAATCCGCCAATCTCAACTCTTTAGGCAATCGTCACTTTTCCAAAGGCTTTTATACAGAGGCTTTTCAATGTTATGCGCAGGCTCTT
>JAUIKP010000136.1 GCA_030430725.1 Nitrospiria bacterium | reverse complement strand
ACCTCCTTACAGAAGGGCCTGGCCTAATTCTGGACATTCCCTACAAAGATTTGTTTAGCTACCAATCTTGCTGTATAAATCGACACATCCATTCATCTATTCCAATTGCTGATGACGGAATTCCATGATTCATTTCGGGAGCAAGGAGCATGGCTATGGCATTGAAAAAAGGGGACATTATCGACGAACGCAAACGGTTTCCGGATTCTTGCGGACTGGTACTCAAGGTGATGAGCGGTGGGGAGGGCTTTGAAAAAATTCGATGTTGCGGGCATGACCTGACCGTGGAAGACGTGGTTCCCTCGTTCAACCAAGAGCGTGGCCGACGAGCAGGAGCCTTGGCAGTCGGCATGCCCCTCGATGAGAAATTCGTTGCAACGGATTCCTGTGGACTTCGCTTAATGGTCATGGCGGGCGGCCAAGGATTTCAGGAAGTCATCTGTTGTGGCCATTCGTTTGGGGCAAAAGCGATCCAGAGTTTAGAGTTTGGTCAAATGCGGGGAGAGAACACCAATCAGGAGCAAACCCCCAACACCCCACATCACGGAAACGCATAAGAGGACACATGCAACAATGTTAGGGTGGACACCAGAATCAATTAAACAATGGGTCCGCTGGATGCAGTTCCTCGACCGGTGGGGCTACATCACCGCCTGCTTGAGTTTTCTTCTCGTGGGCATGCTGGTCTTCGGTTATAGTTGGGTCGCCTACGCCCAATCGGTACAGACCGAGTTTTTGCCAGCAACCATCGCTTTACTGAATGACCTGTTGTTCGTCATCATACTTTTGGAATTGTTTCGCACGGTCTTAGGTTTCTTGCAAAACGACCGAATTCGACTCGAACCCTTCCTCCATGTGGGGATCATCGCTTCTGTCCGAAGAATTCTCACCGCTGGGGCTGAATTCTCGCATCAGGAATCTGTCCCTGAAGACATGTTTCGTCATTACCTCATGGATATGTCCTTACATGTCATCGTGATTTTGGTCCTTATGATCGCATTATATCTTCACCGAAAATCCGAGCTCCCGGCAGAACCTCTTCTCACCAAATAGCCCTTCCGAATTTCAGGAAAATGTTTTTTCTCATTTTTCTTCCCTCAATCGTATGATTGTCATATATTCCTGATGAACTTCTTGGGCTCATATTGCATACCGCGGGGGGGTGTGGCAGTATAGCCTCCTTTTTAGGCGACAATCTGTTGTGTTGGTATCATGGATTCTCTTCCTGAATTAGTCGGCACGGTCCATATTATTCTGGGCCCTTATCGAGGAAATCCGATTGCACTGTACATGTGCCAGGATGAGTCTACCTGCCGGATATCTCCCCGCATCTATCCGTGGAATCAAACTGTTGGAACAGGAGAAACCCCCAATAAAGCCGCCGCAGACTTTGAAGCCAGATGGAAAGAAACGGACTTGACCGACGATATGTATACAGGCCCTCATTGGGAAGGTGGCATTAAGCCCGAAAAGCCCAAACCCGTGCCTCCTCCAAAACCCGCCACTCCTCCTGCAGCCAAGGCAGTGCCCACACAAGAGACCAAACCCCCTACACCCAAATCACCGGCTCTATCGGATCCCCCACAACCAGCTCCCGAAGCCAAAGACCCGGCTCCGTAAAAACTCCCAGCCCTCGTATCCGTATTGAATATTCTCTTTCGAATGAATGTTTGCGAACCAAGCCCAAAAAGCCCGAACAGGCTATGTTCGGCTGACGGCAAAATCCCTGGCGGATCGTATCAATGCAGTAAATAGACGTTTCTGAATCGGGTCGTGCCGGTATAAAAACTCCGGATGCCATTGGACCCCAAGCCAGAATGGATGGCGAGAGGCCTCAATCGCTTCAATGACTCCGTCTGGAGCAGTACCAGTAACTTGAAAGGACGACGGAACAGATTTGATAGATTGATGGTGGGAGCTATTCACCGCAATACTTAACCGCTTCGCGATGCGCTGAAGTAAGCTGTTGGGTTCAATGTCAACCAGATGGGCAGTTTTGATTGCCGATTTGTTGGGACGGTGTTCAATTTTCGTCGACAATTGAGAGGAAATATCCTGTACCAGGGTTCCTCCCAAGGCCACATTCATGGATTGCATACCTCCGCAGATTCCCAGCGTCGGTAGCCCCTGACGAAAGGCCAACTTGGATAATCCAAGCTCAAGTTGGGCGCGCTCTTCGCTCATTCGCTGAAAAGGGTATCTCTGCTTCTCCTTATACAACTCAGGAGCTAAATCCGACCCGCTTCCAGTGACCAGAAGACCGTCCAACCGCTGTAAAAGATATGTCTGTTTCGCCAGGCCACGGACCAGGGGAAGCACTATGGGCACTCCCCCGGCGTCCTGAATTGCCTGAAGGTACCTGGCCCGCAAAAAATAGGTGGGTTCTTTCCCACCCATGTCCTTTCGGTTTCCAGGGTTAAAATCCGGTGTAATCCCAATGATAGGTTTGACCATGCCAGTCGATTCAACTCAGGCGGGTGTGATCTTTCGGTCTATAACGCTTGATCCTCGTATGCGGAGAGCCCTATAAATCGAACGGGTTCATTACCTTTCAGGTGATCGGGAGTGATGACATACGTGCCGTAGAAACTCGGTTCCCATACGGCTTTTGCCGTTTCAAGGTCACCACCCGTCAATCCATAGGAAAAGGTTCCCACAATCCCACCCAAGATGGCATAAGCCAACTTACAAGGGAAATACACCACTGTGAGCAACGCACTCCCAATACCAAGGCCCGCCTCATTGGTTGGGCTTGATAATTCCTGTTCGGCAGCCAGACTCATCCCTGTGGCACCCAGACAAACAACCAGGGAAAAAGCCAACAATACGCATACCCCAGTTACTTTTTTTAACATTCCCCCCCATAAAACCTTGAATTGGCGCATAAGGCTTTCTCCTCCCTGTTTAATTGTCATGCAAACTTTCTTGTGAGTATTTTAAACCTGAATGAATGGTTAGTCTTCTGTTTTTAAATACAAAAAAGAAAATTATAGCAAATTTGATACTTTCATATTGACTGAGGGTTCTCTTTTGTTTCAATCAGATCCAACTCGATTACAATCTGCCTCTTGATTTCTTCGGCCTCCCGCGCCACCACCTCATCAGTCTCCGCAATGAGCGCATCACCTGAAACCTGGATATTCTCCTGCTTGATTCCCTTATGAATAAAGGCATGAAGCTTGTAGAAACACAGCAACTGGACCAATAAATCATGACTTTTTTCCTGATAGTCTTCTCGGTCTTCCACCGGAACGCCCATCAGAACGGCTTCCAACCATGACGAATGCTGAAGTATTTCTTCGAGCCTGGCTATTTGGCTCTTTTTCATCACCACCTCGACTTGTACCCCGCCTTTCCAGCTGCGTTTTTTGACATTAAACACACAGTGCACTGATTCTGAGGCACCCTCAACGGCTTCAGGGCCGTAAAACAATGTAATCCGAAAAAGAGGGATTTGAGGCGGTGAAAGTAACGACATCCTGAACCTACTCGATTTTTCAATGGCATAACACAAAATGAAGTATAGGCAAAAACTTGGCTTTGCCATGGTGCTCCAAGCCTACCGCATTTAGGTTGACACTCGTCAATCTTGAAAGATAGAGTCATTTATAGACTTCAATTTTCACAGGGAGCTGAAGGGAAAGGGTTTTTTCTATGTTCGGAACCATGGGGTTCTCTGAACTCATGATCATTCTGGTGATCATTTTGATTATTTTCGGGGCAGGTCGGCTCCCGCAGATCGGAGAAGGTGTGGGGAAAGCCTTAAAAGGCTTTAAAAAAGAAGTCGCCGATATACCTCAGCCCGTGGATCCCAATGAGGCACCACCAACCACACCGCTAGAACCAGGACAGGATCAATCCCAACCAACCACGCCGGTAGGCACCCCAACAAATCAACCATTCCAACCTGGTCCTGAACAAACACCGGGAACTACTGCAGCGTTACTTTACAAGGGAGCGGGACCGGAGGTGGTACAGCCTTCATCTAAATCTGCGGCGACTTCTGGTACTCCTGAAACGACGACAACTCCGTCTGCCCCCCCACCGATGTCCATGGAGGATAGGCAAGCGCAACCAGCTCCTATGGCTTCCAGGCAATACCCCGCTCTCCCGGCTAATGCACAAGCGAAGCCTGTGCTGAAGCGACCTGCAGCTGTTGTGAATAAACAAGCTGTGGCCCGCGTCCAAGCTCAACAAGCTGCCATGAAAGCCCAGGCTTCCCAGCAATCCGGATTAGCTCCACGAGATATGCAATCATTGGGAGAGGGCCTTGGGAGTGCCGTACGAACCTTCCGGGATGCCGCGGCGGATATTAAAAATTCGATTGATCCTCAAATGCGCACCATTCAAGCCGAGCTTGAGTCTGCCGAAAAAGAGATGCAGGACTCCATAGAAGTGGCAAAAGAACCTCTGACTCCCAAAGAACCTTCTGGATCTGCATAAGCCTTTCTTGTTACCAATCTACATCCCTTCTACTGTCGTTATCGGTGCATTTTGTTTCTTTGGGCTCACGGGTTGTGTCATTGAATCTCCACCTGAATCCGCTGAAACCGTCACCGAACGACTCATTCCCCTGCTGACAGATACTCAGTCTGATACGAGACGGACCGCAGCCTTATCACTTGGGAAAATTGGTGACCCTCAGGGCATTCCAGCCCTTGTTCTCGCATTGTCGGATCCAGACGACCAGGTTCGACAATCAAGCGCGTGGGCCTTGGGAACGATGGCCGATTCCCTGTCAGATAAGGCTTTAGTTGCGTTGGTTCAGCACCTTACGGATCCATCCGACTCAGTCAAACAGGCTGTGGTATTGGCCTTGGGTCGGACCACTGTGCAGGAGAAATTATTGCTAGTGTTAACCGAAGCCTACGCTATTTCCACGATTGACACCCAAAGAACCATTATCCAATCTCTTGCTCACTTTGAATTTCCATTTTCCTATTCTGTATACCTTCAAGCTTTGGAAAGTCCGGATTCCCTCACTCGACAATCCGCAATTGCAGGACTCGGTGAATTAGGCGACCCCCGAGGACTCCAGTTTTTACGCACCCATCTTCTCCAAGATCCAAGCGTGGGTGTGCGATCAGAAGCCGCGTATCGTTTAGGCAAACTGGGAACCAGCGTGGATGTGCTTGCCCTGAAAGAAGCCATGGAAACCGACCCGACTCCCAATGTGCATTTTTGGGCCTCATGGGCCCTTGTCCAAATTGGTCAGGCTACTTAAGCTCCATAAAACTTCTTCGGCGTTATTTTCTCGTTCCCCGCAAATTTCCGGCCAATGCTACCCATAGGTCAAAATTTTTCCATGTTCACTGCACTTGATTGAATACTTGAGAGAAAATCATTACAATTCGCCTTCTTTTTCTCCCTGAGCAAAAAAATGCCGTATCTAAAAATAGATGTGATCGTAGGTCTTCTGGCAATTCTTACAGCCGTGAGTTGCGCCTCCGCCCCGGTGAAATGGTTCAAGCCAGGGACCTCCCAGGCGACCTTTTCCCGTGATAAAGCTGATTGCGAAGAAGCCCTCTTCTCAACAGGAACCACTCAAAGAACCAAAGAAGTTTATTCATTGGAAGGGTGTTTGGAGGCGAAGGGGTACACGGCCATACCGCTTTCTTCTCAATAAGAATAACGAAATATCCACACGCTGGTTTTATAGAAATCCTGGGGAGGATAAAACCTGGAGCTTTCGTTACAAGGATTAACGGCCAGTCCCTTAGGGGGGTGGACAATGTGTTGTTCTGATCTTTTAAAATGAGAGGGAATTATTCGGGTTTGAGGATTCGATTGAACAAGCGAACGGGAACATGAAAAAAGTTCTTCTAGTAGATGACGATCTCAATGCTCGGGAAGCCCTTCGCCTGGTCCTGGAATCTCAGAAATTAGAATGTATTGAGGTCGGAAATGGATCAGAAGCCATCGCTTGGCTGTCCAACAACAGGGCGGACCTGATTATCTCGGACAATCAAATGCCGGTTCTGGCAGGTCTAGATTTTATTGACCAAATCAAACTGCACGATAAAGATCCCATCCCAATCCCCGTTATCTTACTTAGCGGTCATCTCAACGAACAGGATAAACAACGAGCTCGTCAGGCAGGAGTTTTTGCGATCCTAGATAAACCCTGCAATTTTAGCCAATTCTTGTCCGTGGTTCAGTTGGCATTAGACCAATAATTCCGGTTTATCTGTTGCTCTTCTTCAAAACAGCGCTCTTCCCAAACCCTCGAATCAATAAGCCCTTCCTCATCCCTAACTTTTCCTATTCAGGGTTCAACTGCTAAGCCATTAGCGGTATTTCCCTACTCACCCTTTTCTCGATATCTCTTCATCAGGTGATGAATCGAACACCCTACAAAAACCTTTTCCCCATACCGGGAAGTAGTTGACCTAAGAAATCGAAAAACTTCTCATTAACTTTCGTGTTTAACAAAAGGAGTGCTTTCATGCTGAAAATATTCGGAGGAATGATTATTGGTTCCATCATGACCATGATGCTCTTGGGCGGGGTATCTGCTTCGGACAAAGTTCTGGCGAATGCGCAAACCTTATATTTTGACCATATTCAACGACCAGACACTACCACTACACTTTTACTTCTTGTCTTTTTAAGTATCTTCCTGGCTTCTCTGACTCTATGGCCCGCCAAACCTGTTTTGGACACAAAGAAGATCACCAAACAATTGCGCCGGCACTGCTAAAAATCAGAACTTTTCGATTCCAAGACAACAATGCTGTTGGGATAGGAACCGCTGCTAGGGCAGAAAAATGCGGACTGAGACAGCCAAAGGGATTCCCAGACTAATAATGAGGACAAAACCGTACTTTGTGCGCGAACGAATCTGTTTTGAAATGTTTATTTTTCTCAAGAGGCATTATATTTGTCTTCCCTGTGACACCAACAAGAGCGGTTGAATGGCCTTGCCCTGTTCAGGCTCAAAAATGCTAAGCCTGAACAGGGTGGAGCAGGCCTTTGACCTAAAAACCGTGTCGGAGAAGATAGAAGATAATTGAAGGGGAACAGAATGTACGACCACCGTTTCAAGAGTCTAACACCCATGGCATTTTTCAAATTTTATTTTTTCTGCTTGGCTTCTACAGGTCCGAAATTTTCGAATATAGGCTTTTCAAAATAAAGATCTCCTCTAAACTCTTTTTTTCACTAAGTACTTCTCCAATTAGGCTTCAAAAAATATTCTGTCGGGAATGAACCCAAGAAATCACAAGAAAACTCCTCTACCGAGAAGAAATACCGTGGTATTTCAGAGTCGCGATCATGAAGTCCGGAACCACGAACAGCAGTACATAGCAGCATCTGAAGCACGTACCAAAGATGAGGCCAATTTTTCCTTTCCACGAGTGCCTGATGGAAAACTCTATGCTGTTTAAGAAGAAACCAGCATTGACGCTTCCCCTTGTCCCAGTTATTCCACCATCCACCATTTAAAAAGCCCAGCAAATTCGGTCCGAGCCCTTCAGGAAAGGCAACAAAAGGCCAAAAGGAGACAGGACTCCGCCTAAAAAAAAAACCAACAGATGCGTTATCCTCTTATTTTGATCTGTTCGTTCCGGTCCTTCATGCACGCCCAGCTCTAAATCCCACAATATCTCTCTCCTGAAAAATCGGTTATCTTATTGTTATCCTGTTAAAAAGAATGTTCTACAAAATTGCATGTACCGCTTAATCCAAAAGCCAGTGAAAGCAAGTACATTAATTTAATCACTAAATCTTGCTACTGGGCATACCTTTCCACTCCCAAGAATCTCTTGCCCATTGCCTTTCTCCCCACTGGAAAACTTCTTTCGCTCTCTAAAACTCACTTTCTACAAGCGCATTCTAAAAATTGTGATCCCAATATGCAGACCTTACCCTTACCACCGAAGTTGGCAACGGACTTGCTCATTCGTATGTTCCAAGCCAAAACATCAAAGACCTATTCTTTTCAAAGCAGAATCATTTACGGATACACACAGGGAGGTTGAATAATAAAGATTTTCAAGGGCAAATGGCCCATGATG
>JAUIKP010000135.1 GCA_030430725.1 Nitrospiria bacterium | reverse complement strand
AGAATCGGAGAGACACAAGATCGTGACAACAAATCACAAAAAATGGAGGCTTTCCGTTTGAATTTCAAGTCTCGTTTTAAGCTGTCACGCAGCCTCACGAAACCCCAATAGTTCCTGATTCGGCAATGAGCCGCATCGAACGCAGTAAGGTGATATCACCTCTTTCTTAATACGCATCGAACAATAAAATGTCTTCCATCATTATCCTATTCTTCCTGGTTGTTAGCTTTAGTGGTTGTACCGGCCTAAATACCGACATAGCCATTGTGGAAAATGACATTCCTGAGAGTTTTAAAAATACAGAAGATACCACAAATATTGCCGACATTCAGTGGAGAGATTATTTTGTCGATCCACTTCTGCATAAGTTAATTGATACTGCCATTGAAAATAACCTTGATTTGCAAATGGCCTTACAGCGAATTGAAATTTCGCGATCAAGTGTGAGAGCGGCAACCGGTGCCCTGATGCCAACGATGGGTTTGGGTGTTGGGACCGCGATCCGCAGATACGGACGGTACACCATGGACGGGGCTGGTAACTCGACGACCGACATTACTCCCGGTCATACCGTTCCGACCAATTTGCCCGATCTCTTTGTGGGATTACAGTCTTCGTGGGAAGTCGATATTTGGGCCAAGTTGCAAAATCAGCGCAGTTCCGCTATGGCGAAATTTCTTGCAAGTATAGAAGGAACAAGCTTTGTGGTGTCAAATCTAGTTTCCGATGTGGCAATTTATTATAACGAATTGAGGGCATTGGACAATGAATTGGACATCATTAGGGAAACCATCCGTACGCAACAGGAATCCCTGGAAGTGATTCAAGTGCAGAAGGAAGCCGGCAGGGCAACAGAATTAGCTGTGGAACTCTTCAAGGCGCAAGTGCTCAATACCCGTATATTGGAAAAAGAGGTCCTTCAACGAATAACCGTCACTGAAAATCACATTAACTTTCTGTTAGGACGCTATCCTCAGCCAATTGAACGAACCCAAGGTCAATTCTTTCAAGGAATTCCGCATGAAATTTCATCCGGCGTTCCCTCAGAATTATTGGTCAACCGTCCTGATGTTCGTGAAGCGGAATTTCAGATCAAGGCCAGCAAGTTTGATTTGAAAGTGGCTAAAGCTGCTTTTTTCCCAAGTTTTAACATAACGGCAAGCTTTGGCTTTCAAGCATTTAATCCAGATTTTTTATTTGTTGCTCCTGCCTCAATTGCCTATACCGCAGTGGGAAATTTGGTGGCACCGCTCATTAATAGGAATGCCTTGGAAGCCCAGTTCCACAATGCAGAGGCTAACCAGTTGACTGCCATGTATCACTATCAAAAAACAATTTTAAACGCCTATGTCGAAGTGGCCAATGAACTCTCTAATATTAAAAATTTACAAAAAATCAATTCTCTGAAAATACAACAGAACAGAGTTCTCCAACAGTCTGTGGAAACCTCACATTTGCTCTATAAATATGGCCGGGCAAGTTATCTGGAAGTGCTCATTGCCCAAAAAAATGCCTTACAATCCAATCTCGAATTAATCGGTTTTGCCAAACAGTTACGGATAGCGAAAGTGAAAATTTACAAGGCATTAGGAGGAGGGTGGAAAAAAGAATTATAATTTCTGAAATTTACCTTGGATGCAGTGGGGCGGTGAACAAGACGCAGGGGTTGGAATCTATTTGGCAGGATTACTCATAGTGTGGCCTGAATCTTGTCTTATAAGAAAGGTGAGTGTTTTTATCTGTGGGACTTATAGCTTCAAGAGCCCAATATACACTATGGTTGAAAGCCTTTACGGATATGAAAAAAGAGGAATTCTAGATTTTCTTTCTGTACCGCGATCTCGCTTTAATCTTGGATTGAATTTACTCTCGTAGGTTTTGCTCGTATTATGACTCCCGCGCTTGGAAGCAAGTTGGAAATAAATTGATGCAAACACCATTTTTCAATAACCTTCGATTCGGAAAATAATGCATGAGAGTGCAAACGGGCATATTGGGGGCTTTGTCTGCGGTTGTGGTCTTCACGGGGTTGGCTTTTGGCGATCTTTTCGAGGTTAAGGAAACCGTGGAAGAGACCATTTGCAAAAAATTGGCCATGGATTATGCGAACGATTCTCGCTCCATGTCTGTACAAGCCATTGCGCACTTACAAATCTGTCTTGCTCAAACATTACGGGAGACCGCCTCACCAGTAAAATCAAAAAACTTTGATAGAGAATCTCTTGGCTCATCGACAGGTATTATCGATACCATACTACCGACACCCCCAACCGTTCCAACGCCCCCAAGATCCCTAAAGATTCGGTAAAAGGTGCCTTGTGCCACTTTGTCCCGTCCCAATTTGCAAGATACAGAAAATAGCCTAAAAGAAACACAGGGTACATTTCCCCATTTTGGCCGTCGGTGATTTCCTCGGAGGGAGGTCTGTTCAGTCCTTATTTCGGACGGGGTTCTCAACGGCATGGGTAAATGGCATACGAATCAGAACGAAGTCCGGCTGAGCCCTTGAACCCTCGTAGATCTCTTTGCCGGTTGTGGGATGTGCTTGGAGTCGTTATTTGTAACCACCGGCTTTTTCGCAGTAACTTCGGGAATGTCCTCGAATCTGATCAGGTACCGGTTGCGGCGTTCTCTCCTTGCCTTCCATATCCGATCAATAGCGTTTTGACCATTTCATAAAAAACACTCACGGCAACAAGGATCGTATCGTCGCAGAATTCATAATCTGGCTGATGGAGGCCTGGTGCGTGCTCACCAATTCCGAGGCCAAAATGGAGAATGGGGCAAATATCGGAAAAATGACCAAAGTCCTCCGACCAGCGGAATGGTTTGGAAATTTCAATGCCCACAATTCCCGTATTCAGACACACGCGCTCCAAGGTGTCAACCAGGGCATCATCATTGATGGTTGCCGGAAAATCCGCCACCCACTCGACTTCTGTAAAAAGCCGTTCGGCCGCGGCACAATCGCGAACACACTGTTCGGCTTCGCGTCGCAAGTTCTGAAGGCCCGCCGCAGAAGCTGCACGAAGCGTGGCACACACGGTTGCTTCTCCAGGTGTGAGCCCAAACGACATGAGTCCCAGCTGCACATGAGTCAGCGTGAGCATACGATAGGGATTGTCCGTGACCCTGTTCAATAGGGGAAGCTCAGTCAGAAGCCGTCTTACCGCATTGGCAGGAGATCGAGCGTGTTCCGGCTCGGCTGCGTGGGACGCTTGACCAAGGAGGTGCACTTTCATTCCGACAGATGCACTGGCAAACGTCCCGCGTCGATATACAATATGGCCCATGGGAAAACCTGGAAGGTTATGCAGGGTGATGGCGAAGTCCGGCCGGAACTTCTCAAAACTCGGATCATCGATGATTCCCCGTGCGCCTGTGCCTGTTTCCTCAGCGGGTTGAAACAGTAGCACCACTCGACCACAGGTTGGTGGGGTGCGGTGAAACAGGGGGGCCAGACCTGCCACGATGGCCATATGTCCGTCATGCCCGCATCGGTGGGCGATGTTCGCTTCTGGAGCGAGCCATTGGTCCTTTCCTGCTTCTTCCACAGGCAGTCCATCAAGTTCACACCGTATCATCACCGTCGGCCCAGGATGTTGTCCCTCATAGATCGCTGCGATCCCATAACCACCGAGGTGGGTCAACAGTTTGTCTGGGGCATATGAATGTAAGAAATTTGTGATGAGTGTTGACGTCATGACCTCCGATCCTGCCACTTCCGGGCAAGCCGCAAGGGAGCCACGGAGGGTGACCAAAATGCCTTCAAGTATGTAGTCCTCCCTAATGTTCTGCATGTTTTTCAGCTATGCTGGCAGAGTATCTCTGTACATCGGCGTAGATCATTTGCATTGGAGATGAGGCCGAACAGGGACTTGTAGGTCCAATGTTTGTTTATCTGAATACGATCAAAGCAGGGCATGTTATAGGGCACAGTTTGTGTGGTGATTCACTTTGCAAGGTCCAAATGCGAACGAAAATAGTCGATGGCTTTTTCCAGGCCTTGTTCCAAAGTAATCCGAGGTTCCCACTTGAGCAGCTTGGTGGCCTTTTCGATATTGGGTCGGCGTACTTTAGGGTCATCGATCGGAAGGGGGTGTTGCGTTATCGTGCTCGATGAGTTGGTGAGTTTGATCACTGTTTTGGCAATGTCCATGACGGTGAGTTCTTGTGGATTGCCGATATTAATAGGGTCGTGTATGGATCCGAGGTTGGCCAAGGTTTTTCCGAAACGAACCGAATCTTGAACATCCTGATTTTTTCGATATTCGTCCGGCGGGGCCTGCAGAAGCGACAGGATTCCCGCGACGAGATCATCGACGTAACAAAAGCTGCGGGTTTGTGACCCATCACCATATACAGTTAACGGATGCCCTTGTAAGGCTTGCACGATAAAGTTGGACACCACCCGCCCATCTTTTGGGCGCATCCGTGGCCCATAGGTATTGAAAATTCTAACGATTCTTGTATCGAGGCTATGAAAGCGATGGTAGGCGGTGGTTAATGCTTCGGCAAATCGTTTCGCTTCGTCGTAAACGCCTCTGGGGCTAATGGGGTTGACGTTGCCCCAATAGGATTCCGGCTGTGGATTGACCAGTGGATCCCCATAAACTTCGGATGTGCTGGCTAGGAGAAACCGCGCCTGTTTCGCCTTGGCTAGGCCCAAGGCTTTGTGTGTGCCTAGGGCGCCGACTTTCATGGTGGCGATGGGAAATTCCAGATAGTCCTGTGGGCTCGCCGGTGATGCAAAATGCATGACGGCATCGACTGGTCCGTCGACATGAAGATAATCGCAGACATTGTAATGGATAAACGAGAACTTCGGATGCCCCATGAGTGCTCCAATATTCTCCGTACGTCCGGTAAGGAGATTGTCCAGGCAAATGACTGTATGTCCTTGATGAATAAGTGTTTCACATAAATGACTTCCTAAAAAACCTGCTCCTCCCGTTAAGAATACCCGCATGCCGTTTCTCCTTTTATCAATTCCGTGGTCATTTTTGAATGGACGTTAGATCTTGTCCAGGGCTGTAAAGGTATAAGATAATAGGGGTGATGTCTATGTCATTTTTAAATAATCCTCTTTATTCTTTTCCACTGAGTCGCCGGGCCATTTTTAAGCTTGGGGGACTGGCTACACTCGGCCTTGGACTCCCTGGATGCGATCTGGGGTCGATGTTTGCGGTTCCTCCACGGGAGACGACATACTTTACGCCCAACGATAAATTTTACACCGTAAATTTTATGGATGCTTCCTACAATTTTACCCGCGACCTGGATGTGGAGCAATGGAAAATGGTGGTTAAAGGCGCTGTGGAACGTCCTGTGGTGATGAAATGGCGTGACCTGCTCAATCGAGAATCATTTGATCAGGCTGTGACGCTCATGTGCATTGACACCCTTCCTGGTGGGAGTAGTTTGGGGACCGCGATGTGGAGAGGGATTTCCCTTAAAAAGCTTTTGCAAGACATCGGAGCCGATGAAGACACCGCCCGGGATGTGATTTTTCGAGCAGCTGACGGGTATTCCGATAGTATTCCGTTTGCCAGAGCTATGGAAGATGATGTCATGTTGGCTTATCTGATGAATGGGGAAAAACTTCCTAAGGACCACGGCTTTCCGGTTCGTCTGATTGTCCCAGGTCTTTACGGGATAAAAAATGTGAAATGGATTACGGAAATCGAAGTCTATAACGGGGATTACCTGGGCTACTGGCAACAAAAAGGTTGGACGGATGATGGGACCATTCATATATTTTCCCGCATAGATAGCCCAGGGCATTATCAGTCGTTACAAGGCCCTCACCAGCGGTTGCGCGGTATTGCCTATGGGGGACCTGAGAGTATCAGTGAGGTTCAACTGAGTTTTGATCAGGAGAAAACCTGGGTGTCTGCCGAAATCGAACCACCGTTATCTCCTTTAACCTGGGTGATCTGGAATTACGATTGGAGTCCGCCAAAACCCGGCAAGCACATGGTGTCTGTCAGGGCTATCGATACGAAGGGAAAGATCCAAACCTCGGAAATCACGAGACCACAACCGGCTGGGGCAACGGGATTGCATTCCATTGTTCTAAATTTGCTGAAGACTTAAAGCGGGTTAGTAGGCTTTTTAACCGTCGTGCGGATAGAGAGCTCCTGTAGTTGTTCTGATGTGACCGGGGAGGGGGCCTCAGTCATGAGGCATTGAGCCCTCTGTGTTTTTGGAAATGGGATAACGTCACGAATCGATTCTGTCTTGCCGAGTAACATCACCAACCGATCAAGTCCCAGCGCAATGCCTCCATGAGGCGGTGCCCCTGATTCCAAAGCATCGAGGAGAAATCCAAATTTTTCACGCGCCTCCGTTTTAGAGATGTTGAGTAAGTCAAAGACTTTTGACTGAACTTGTGGCGCATGAATTCGAATACTTCCTCCTCCTAACTCAAAGCCATTCAAAACCAGGTCATAGGCTTGTGTTCGAATCTGCAGAGGATCGGTTTCCAGAAGCGGTATATCTTCTGAGTGAGGGGCTGTGAAAGGGTGGTGCAGAGCGATATATCGTTTGGCGGTATCGTCAAATTCAAACATGGGAAAGTCTATGACCCACAGTGGTTCCCACCGGTTTCGATCAATCAATCCTAACTCCTCTCCCAGCAGCAGGCGAAGGCGGCCTAAGACCTGATGGACGATAGGCGATTGATCTGCGACAAATATGAGCAGGTCTCCGGGTTTGGCTGAGGGAAGCGCGTCACGTAGGGTTTGGGGATGAAAGAATTTGGCGATCGAGGAATCCAGATTGCCCTCTTCGTTAATTTTGACCCAGGCAAGTCCTTTGGCACCAAATTCTTTTGCGGTATCGATAAGGTTGTCAATCCGGTTGCGAGTAAAGGCGTTGCCACCGGGAATGATGAGGGCTTTCACGATCCCGCCTTTTTCCACTGCGCTCCTAAAAACTTTGAAATCACAGGTTGCGGCGAATTGACTCAAGTCCTGTAACTGCAGATCAAAGCGGAGATCCGGTTTGTCCGTTCCATAACGTCCCATGGCATCTTCAAAGGAAAGCCGGGGCAATGGGGAGGGGAGGTCAATATTCTTCGTCTCTTTAAAGATCAGTCTGACCATATGTTCAATCAACTGCATGATATCGTCCTGATCGACGAAAGACATTTCCAGATCTATCTGCGTGAATTCTGGCTGACGGTCCAACCGGAGGTCTTCATCACGAAAGCATCGGGCAATTTGATAATAACGATCAGTTCCCCCGATCATAAGAATCTGTTTAAAGAGTTGCGGCGATTGGGGAAGAGCAAAAAATTCACCCGGGTTGACTCGACTCGGGACGAGATAATCTCGTGCGCCCTCCGGAGTACTTTTTGTTAAAATCGGTGTTTCCACCTCTAGGAACTGATTGTTATGAAGATATTGCCGTACGAGATGGGACACCTGACTCCGGAGTTGAAGAAGTTCTTGCATCTTTGGCCGGCGAAGGTCCAGGTACCGGTGTTTTAACCGAAGTGCCTCAGTGGTGGTGATGGTATCGTCGAGGGCAAAGGGGAGGGGTTTGGCTTCATTGAGAATCACGAGGGATGTACTTCGAATTTCTATGGCACCAGTCGGAATATGAGGGTTTGCTGAGCCCTCGGGACGTAATGTCACCTTACCAGTGATGGCCACGACGTATTCATTGCGCAGACGATCGGCTAGTTGATGCACCGCGGGCTCATGCTCTGAATCAAACACGATTTGTGTGATTCCGTAACGGTCGCGAAGATCAATAAATCTCACTCCACCATGGTCCCGGCGGCTCGCCACCCAGCCCGACAAAATCACGGTTTGGCCCACATGATTTAAGGAGAGTTCACCGCAATGATGTGATCGTTTCAACTGTGGGGTCCTTTCCAAACGCCTATTAGGTTTTGATGGGGAAATATGAAACCAAGAATACGGGAATGCTCAAGTTTTAAACTTAAATGGGCTTTTTGATTGTATGTCCGGTCGGCGGTGGCGTGTTTTGCCGGTTGTGCCAGGAGTCCAATCTGTTTTTTTGCTCCTGA
>JAUIKP010000134.1 GCA_030430725.1 Nitrospiria bacterium | reverse complement strand
CTCATCTAAATCACGAGCCAGGGTGTAGGCAAGATTTGCAGATGTGGAAGTTTTTCCCTCTCCCTGCATGGCGCTCGTAATCAACACAACCCGGTGGGAAACGCTGGTCTCCAAAAGTCCAAGCCGGGTCGCTGCGACCCGGTATTGCTCGGCCACAAAAGATTGAGGTCTCCATTTCGTGACTAAATTCAACTGAGGTGAAAACGCCTCTGGATGAGTTCCCGAAAATCGACCCGTCAACTTCTGCTCAACATCATTAGTACCGTCGCTTTTCAGCAAAGAATCAACGGACTGAGAAAATGCAAGATGCTTTCCATTGGTACCTTTCTGAACTTCCATCTCGGTTGCGACCATTTTCATTGATTTCCCGTAGGCCATATTAAAACTTGGAATGGTGGCCAACATAGTTAGACCTAAAGACACCTCCGCATCTTCCGAGCGTCGAAATGTTGGGGATAACAAATCGAGAAGAAAAGCCAGCCCAAAACCCAATCCTGCACCTATACAAAATCCACCAACTGCAATAATTTCTCGTGGGAACCCCTCAGGCTTGGTGGGCAAATGGGCAGGATCCAAGATGCGAAATCGTTCTCCCTTTTGGCGTTTGTCGAGATTTTCAGAAATTTTTGCATTAATCCTATTTTCATGCAGGCGTTGATAATGCTTTTGCATATTGTCGTAATCTCGTTCTAGCGCGAGCAATTCTTGTTCATGATGTGGAGTTGCTTCGATCCGACTCTCATAAATTTTCATATCCTCAGAAATTTTTTTCAAACGGGTACCAAGAGTGATTGATTGAGACTTTAATTCTTCATACGAGCTTTTTAATTGGTTTAAATACGGATCAAAAACCGATTCATCCTTTTCAGCAACTAGGGAATCATTTTTTAGGATAGGGGATTTGGGCGGAGTGGATTCCGGCGACTTTTGTTTTAACTCTTTTTCTAAATTTTTAATTTGGTTTTTAAGAGAAATCACATCTGGATATTCCGCAGTATATTCTCCTGACAACTTAGTCAATTCCTTTTTTAACTCTTTAATACGCTTCTCCAATGGATCCAGGAATGACACGTCCTCAAGATTCGATGGGGCATTCCATGAGGAACTTTCAAACTCCATAAAGCCCCCTCCCATTGCCTCATAATCATGAATGGATTTTTGCAATAAATCCAAGCGAGAATTGGTGGAATTAATGGATTCCTGAACCTGGATTTTTTCAAGTTGCAATCGGTCAAGCGTCCTCAGGTTAACATCCAATTGCCCGGGCAATTCTCCTAAATTTCTCAGCTTATATTCCGACAATGCTTTTTCTTTTTGATCTAAAGCTTCTTTCGCCAACACAAGTTCTTGATCTAAAAACTCCATAGCCCCTTCAATAAATTGTTCTCGAATCTTGATGTTTTCATCCATATATTGGGAAGACAACTTGGCCGTGACCCTCATAGCCATCAACGGATCAGAGTGCGAAAAGGATATTGTAAAGGCTTCAATTTCCCCTCCACCCCTGGTTTGAATCTTAATGTTTTTCCGTAGCCCTGCAACCACCTCCTCATAACCTTTATCTTTAATAGCCTTAGGATATAGATGAAACTCGTCGATGATCTTTTCGAGATTGGTCCGACTTAGGACAAGCTGTGTCATAGTGGACACTCGTTCGGCTGTACTGCCTCCGACAACTGACGGAACATATTTCTCAGGAATTTTTTGTTGTTCGATGAGAATTACCGTCTCTGATCGGTACATATCCACTTGCAGCCAGGCTAAAACCCCGCCAATGGTAGTTCCCAATAACACAAAACTGAGAATCAGCCACTTTCGCCGCACCGCCAAATCCAAAAAATCCTTGAGATATTTTTGGCTCATAAGTACGGGATCTGTGGTGGTGTGCGCTTGGGAACTAACAGCCATGGGGCCTATGACTTTCCTTTACTTTAATCATTTTTTGTGGAAATTTTAGGGCTACTTAGCCCCTCCGGTTGTTGGACAGCTTCCTGATTTACGGGACTATGACGGTATCACCGGACTTGAGTGTGAGGTTATATCTCCCTCCATCTTCCGAAATAAGGTCGGAATATCGAAGAGGGATACGTATTTCTTTGAGCTGCCCCTCTTCATCTTCAACATTTCGGATTACAAGGATATTATCTCTGGAGGCAAATTGGCTAAATCCCCCGGCCAATGACATTGCCTGAAGAACCGTCGTATAAGATTTCAATGGCAACTTACCCGGCTTTTCTACTTCTCCAACAATAAACACATAGTAGCTATTAACCTCAATCACATTAACGGACACCGAAGGGTTTTCTTTAAACGCCTTGTATTTTTCCATAATTTTTTGTGCTAATTGATCAGCGGTTAATCCGCTCGCTACCACATCCCCAATTAAAGCCATCGAGATCTTTCCGTCCGGCCGAATTACGACTTTCCTCGATAATTCCGGGGTTTTCCAGACGACCACTTCAATGACATCTTCTGGTCCCAGCACAAAACCTTCCACCGGATGACCAGCAGGCACAATAACATCAGGCTTGAAACACCCAAGCCCCACGATAATACTCACTAGAAGCAAAGCTCGTACAATGACATGTGCGTAACAATATTTCATGGACCTCCAATCGACTGATATCGCTTCTCGAGTATCTCTATCAGTAAAGCTGAGGAATAAGAAGGAAACGAGTCAAAACCCGGTAGCTCTCACTTTTCCTTCTATTTAAATTTCACCGATGTTTAACTCCGATACACCCTACGGCAAGAATATCTGGGTTTGTGAGGGGACCACGATGGTATCACCTGGTTTAATTTCGATATTTTCCCCATCCCTCAAAATAATATCTTCATAACTTACGACTAATTTCTTAGGAGGCTCCCCATTAATTCCTAATCGAAAAATCGTGATTCGACTTCTGACTGCATCGGAGCTTAATCCACCGGCTAGACCAATTGCTTGAACAAGGGTGGTATGACTCAAGAGAGGAATTTTCCCCCCCCCTCCCCCGCTCTTGCCCTCTGCACTTCCGCTTCCTCCAATAGCACCTTGAACAGTGAAGAAATAACTCTTAATAGCTTTCACAATGATGGCCACCGTAGGATTTTCCTTGTAAACCTTCAGTTTTTCAGTGATTTCATCACGGAGTTCCGCCGTTGTACTTCCCACAGCCATTACTTCTCCGATAAGCGGGAGTGATATTCGCCCGTCCGGCCGAACCACAATTTCGCGCGACAATTCGGGAGTGCGCCAGACACTGACCTCCAGAATGTCCTCTGGCCCAATAATATATTGATCTGTGACAATCAACGCTCTTTTCTCAGCACGACTTTCTGCTCGATTAACATCTTGGGATATGGTACCCATATTGGAATTAGCAAAAGTCAACCCTGTTAAGGTTAAGCCCATGCTGATCAAGTTTGTCACCAGAAATACAATATGTCCTTTCCTCCGATACCCAATCCGAATCATAACGCACCTCATTCCCCGTAAAAGATACCCTCACACCCCTAATGGTAATATTTCTTGATCAAATTCCCTTGACAACTAATAGGCAAATGAAGAGATTTTTTACCGCACCGAAAGGTTAAAACAATCAACGGTAGCAATTTAGTTATAAAAAGTTATATCCCCCAAATGAGTGGTTTTACTAAGTATGTGGTTTATGGAAAAAGCCGTGTTGGCACTTTTGCCCCATAAAGGTTCAATGCTCTTTGACCATCTCATCGCCACTGCCTAGAGCAAACCATCCCGGAGATCGTTTAAATCCATGGCCTTTTAACCTCATCTCAATTGGATCAGCCTGATAAGCTCGTATCAGAGTCCTCTCAACAAACTATACAATCGGTGGATAGAGCATGAAAATTAATAGAGGTGGTTACAAGAATCTGAGAGGTGGACCCCATTCATTGGACAGAAAATCTCGGATGCTCAGTGAAATTTTCCGCGTTATATTTCTTTTCAGCGAATGGAGCAGAAGATGGCCAAACGTACTCGACGCAATCACTCACCGGCGTTTAAGGCCAAAGTGGCCCTGGCCGCCGTCCGGGGTGATCGGACCCTAGCGGAATTAGCGGAGCAGTTTGATGTGCCTCCCAATCAGATCCAGGATTGGAAACAGAAACTGGTCACCAAGGCGGACACAGTTTTTGGTGCAGGCCTGGCCGATGCCTCCTCCGATCATGAACAGATCCAGCAGAAGTTGCATGCGAAGATTGGACAGTTGACGATGGAGAAGGATTTTTTAGCCACGGCGCTCGGACACGGCCGATGAGCGAGCGCACAGACATGATCAAGGACAACCAACGGATTTCCGTGAGCCGCCAGTGTCACCTCTTGTCAGTGCCCCGGTCCAGTGTCTATGCCCGCGCCAGGGGCCCTCAACAGCAGACATGGAACTGATTCGACAGATTGACGAACTCTATCTGAAATGGCCGTTTTTATGGGAGTCGGCGAATGGGTGAGGAACTCCGGCAACGCGAGTCTGTGATCAATCGCAAGCGCGTGCAACGGCTGATGCGTCAGATGGGTCTCCGGGCTGTGTACCCGAAGCCGCGCACCTGTCAACCGGGGGCCGGGCATAACATCTCCCCCTATCTCCTCAACGGCCTCACCATTGATCGCCCCAATCAAGTGTGGGCGAGTGACATCTGCTATGTGCCGATGGCCAGGGGATTCATGAATTGACCGTCATCATGGATTGGAGTTCCCGCCGGGTGCTCGCCTGGCGCGTGTCGAATACGCTGTGGATGCCGAACCCTGTATCGCTGCCCTGGAGGAGGCCTTGGCTCGCTATGGGGTGCCGGAGATCTTAAACACTGACCAAGAGGCTCAATACACCAGTGAGGCGTTCACGGCGGTGCTGCGGAGACATGCGGAGGCATGAAGTCAAGATCAGCATGGATGGGAAAGGCCGGTGGGTCGACAATATCTTTGTGGAACGCTTATGACGCAGTGTAAAGTATGGGGATATCTACCTGCGCGCCTATGAGACGCCAGCTGCCCTCCGCCCCGGATTAACCGACTACTTCCGTTTCTATAATGCCCAACGCCGACATCAAGCGCTGAACCGACAGACGCCTGATGCCGTGTATTTTGGGGATGCAATCGTGAAGCAGGTCGCATAATGGTACCTAGAAATTTCACTTATCGAGTTGTCCAAAAATCGGGGACCACTTCTTCTGATCAGCTTGATAAGTGGATACCAGCCCAGAAAATTGGCAAGATTATGCCAACCCTGAACCGAGTGTATGATAAAGAGACAACCTCGTCGAAATCACTCACCAGCGTTTACCTCAAAGGTGGCACCCCCCCGCCCTCAAAGGTGAACACACGATTGCCGATTTGCTCAACGGTTTGCTGTCAACCGAATCAAATTCTGCAAGGGCAAACCTTGCTTCTAGAGCGCACCACGGATGTGTTTGCCGGGGAAAATTTCACGCTAGAGCCGCCCGTGGACGTGAAGGTCCTTCACGCCAGATGGGCGAGTTGATGTTGGAAAATGATTTTATAGAAACTGCCCTCACTTAAGCGGGTTTGCTAAGCGCAAAATGATGATGAACCGCCTCCACCCTGTATCCATCATCAAGCTGGCGAAGGGCTTAGAGATTCGTCGCGGCCACGTCTATAGCCATCCCAAGCCGAACTCCGCAAATGATCAAGACCTTATGACCTGGATGGATCCCTTGCATAGGGAATAGGTCTTTGCAGGCGCTTGTATGGTGCGGGATTTGTTTCGACAAAAGGGCTTCACGGTGCGCCGCAAGCCTGTGGGCACACTGATGAGACGCAAGGGGCTTGAAGCACTGTATCAAAACCAAAGACGACTTAACGGCATCCTGCCCATCAGGTCTCTATCTACTTGTTACGCCATCTTGCCATCCCTCACGTCAATTACGTGGGGGCGATGGATGGGACATATCCCCCCAGGGTCAAGGGCAATGGCCACCGTTTGTGTATTTGGTGGCCGTGGTGGACTGGGCGACGGATGGGGCCTGGCGCGTATCCATCATGATGGATGTTCAATGGGGTCTCGACGCGGTGGAGGAGGCCATGGAAAGCTAAGAACGCCAGGACATCATGCATACAGATCAAGGCAGTCAGTTGACCAGTCATGCCTTTACTGGATTGCTCAAAGCCCAAGGTATTCGAAACAGTATGGACAGTCGGGTACGAGGCGGGAGAACGTCTTTGTGGGACGGTTGTGGCGATCAGACAAATTTGAAGAAGTATACGTACATGCCTATGACACGTTCGCCGGAGCACGAGCGGGCGTCGCTCGTTACTTCCAGTTTTTTAACAGCCGCCCGCCTCAGTCGAGGCTGGCTAACCCGACGCCTGATCACATGTACTTTCAATCACCGCTCCACCCCAGAGAAGCATACCCCAAGAGGATGCGATCACTTATCAAATGGGGGCAAGGTGCTCAAAGAAACGGACCCACCCCTAGATCATCTGGTCCGGCATTTCTGAACCAGTGGCTATGGATATTAATGGCTATCAAACCCGATCCGTCTTTGACCGCTACAATATTGTGAGTGAGGCAGATCTGGTTCAGGCTAAGGAAAAATTGAACAGCTTGAGCACAACTTCGAGCACAATGGGCTAAGGAAGGGAAAAAGGGAGAGATCGCCGAAAGTTGTTGAAAAGATGGTGCCCCCGACACGAATTGAACGTGCGGCCCGCGGTTTAGGAAACCGCTGCTCTATCCGACTGAGCTACGGGGGCACGTTTAGAAAATCGCATAGTTACATCAGCAGAGTCAATCGGCATAGAGGCATTGTGCCCATGAATTTTGCGAGAAGCATTTTGGAGATCAGAAGTTGAGACGATGTGATAGCGATCAAACACAGAACGGGTTCGATGTCCGGTTATTTGCATCGCCACTCTTTCCGGAATGCGAGAATTAATCATGTTACGAACGGCTGTTCGTCGGAAGTCGTGCCGAATCATCCCCGCACACCCCGCATTTTTCCAGGCGGTATACCAAGCCTTTCGAAAGTCTCGAATACGTCTCCCCTGATACTGTCCCTTAGGAGGAGGTGAGGTTGGCCCCCTTTCGGGACAGTTCTTAACCAGAACAGAGGGCGGAATCGGTTGTTTGATGGCCCTGACGTTGTCTCACAAACTCATTCGGCGTCAGGTGCCCGAGTGAGCTATTCGGGCGACGGTGATTATAATCCAGCCGCCACGTTTCGATGATCGTTCGTGCCTCGTCGAGAGACCGGAACTGATGGACGTTCAAGCATTCGTCCCGCAACCGTCCGTTAGATTCTATAAAGGCATTTTCCACTGGTTTACCCGGGTGAACGAAATCAAGTTGGACTTCATGCCGGTACGCCCAATCTTCTTGGGCCCGAGATTGGAATTCGGTGCCATATTCCACGGTAATCGACTGGGGGCCAGGGTTCCCTTTTAGGGCACGATCCAAGGCCTGGCCAATCAGTTCTCCCGACATCCGAATCCCTGCCTCCAGCACCGGACTCTGCCGACTCCAGTTATCGACGACGGTGAGCATCCGAAATGGACGACCATCCGCTAGGGTATCATGGACGAAATCCATGTCCAACGCTCGGTCGGCCCCACAGGCGTGGGAGCGGCCGCCCGATGCAGCGCCATATGCTTTCGCCTCCGGACCCGCATACGGAGTTGGAGCCCTTCCAGTCGATAGAGGCAGTGGACCCGCTTTCGATTCACCAGCCAGCCTTCCCGCCGCAAGAGGACCCAAATCCGCAGATTGCCAAACCGTGGACGCGCCTGCGCCAAATCCCGAATGCGGAGGCGCAGGGCCGATTGATCTTTGGCCCGACTCCGTTGATACCACGAAGACCGAGTAAACTGTGCGAAGCGACAGGTCGGCCACCAGTCGTTTCAACCGAGCGTTCTCTTCTTCCAGCTGCCGCAACTGGCGGAGTTCACTGACCCCGAGATGGGCATATTTTTTCTTCCAGCCATAGAATGTGGCTTCTGCCACGCCCAGTTGGCGACAGATGTCCCTCACCGGGGTGCCGGCTTCACTTTGGCGAAGGGTATAGAGGACCTGCTCCTCCGAGAATTTTGAACGCTTCATAGGTCCCC
>JAUIKP010000133.1 GCA_030430725.1 Nitrospiria bacterium | reverse complement strand
CCCTGGTCCCCTGTTAGGCCACCGTACTGCCGCCTGGAAACCTGGGGAACTGCACCAATTGGAAGTTATAGACAAGATTCTTGAGCCCGATATTTGCTCGAGCCCGGATTACCTCAAATCGTTCAAACGAGCTTGCGGCCCATCGCGGTCACTTGGTGACCGAAGACATGTTCGACACGAACGCGCGTCCGCGCTCGCCGCCGATTCCGGCGCTTTTGCTGAGGCATCAGGGGCTTAACGCGATAGCCTTTCTCCTGAATGTGGAAGCGGAGGTGCTGTATATTGAGCAAGACTTGTGCTGCGTGCCAACATTCACATGATTCTTCTAACCATAATGATTGTCCCCATGCTAGACCGTCCAACGGGCGTCGATATCTTTCAGGCGACGTTTGGCCGGATTAGCCTCCTCTCGCCTGCTTTAATCGCCGCGTCTTCTACTCGTGTATTCGGTTGTTTCGGGACCGGGACCAGGGGCGCATCAACCAGTTGCCCCCATTTGGCCCCCTCGCGGTTGGAGTCCCTGAGTAGCCCGATAGACGTCAAATTGCTGGAACAGGCTTCGAGCACGCTCGCTTTCGCCAAGGTTTCTCGATACAACCAGATCGTTTTCGCATCGGGAATGCGTTGGGCCAGATCGAGGTCAAGAAAACGCATAAACGACAGATGATCGCGTATCTGATATTTTGTTTGATCATCGAATAAATTATAGAGGGCTTGCAGCACGGAGACTTTGAACATGCCAATGGCATCGAGGGGAACTCGCCCGCCTTTGGTCCGCTTGGAGCGGCAAAGGACTTTGGACAAAACCGGCGAAAAGGATTCTCAGAGGACCATTTGCACGAGTTGTTTTCAGGGATCGCCCTGCTGCCTGACAAACTCATAGCGTGTCGTAAGATCAAAGAATCCCAGTTGGCTCGGTGCCGACATAGTCAGTTCCTCCATGAACACACAGCATTGCATAATTGAAGCCGGTTGTCAGGAGTTTTTAGAGATGCCCATAAATGTGTCCAAACCATCACATTCTCTGGGAAGAGTTCGTGGCTTGAAGAAAAGATGTATGTTGGAGAAAGTCCTTAAGAACGTTCACGGCCTCCTCCGAGGAAAAGCGGTAATCGGCTGCCAGGGCAATGACAGCCCCTTCGGTCACCCCTCCCCAAAAATAGGCTGTGGTTTGAAGAAGTTTGGCTATGTAGGCATTGGAAGTCCTATGACCACCCAACCAATACCAACTCCACACCAGACGAGATGTCACCGCAGACCGAAGATGCATCTCACGCACGGTTAAAGGAAAATTCTCTACAAGGGTTTCCCTGCTATTCTCGCTCACCAGCACCCATTGGTTCCCACCTATGAGGGTATTGTTCTGACTGACCAATTCCCTCCCCTGTTGCTGCTGTGTGTACACGGCCAAGAACAGATCCCCATTGGTATAAGTCCTAGTCAGAACGGTGTTGGCACCCTCGAAGTGTGGCGTCCAATTGCCAGCATAGTCCGACAGAGCATGCCAGGGTGATGAGACTGCCAGGGAGAAATGAGAGAGACCCAACGACGTCTGAGGAGAAGGGGAAAATACCATTACCCAAAGAGGAGCAAATGCCACCACACCAACGCCACATCCCGCGGTCATAGCCATCCGGGCAAACCTTTTCCTCTGGGTGCTTTGATGAAAACATGCTCCTTGTGAAGGAAAGACCGCCCACCCGGCAGATGGCGTACTCACCTTGCCTTCGGACAAGGAAGATTCAGATTCACGGTTGGCCAAGCCCACCCAAAAGAGCAGAAACATGACCACACAAAAAAACACCCAGCCACCCAGGAGATGGTCCACGCCCACGGCCAGTTCGTGATCCACAAAATACCCAAAGAGCGTAATGCCGTATGCGCGCATCCCGTTGGCCAAAATGAGGACCAGAATGGCGCCCAGAACAAATATTACGCGCCTCCTCCAACTCCGGTACACAATGCCCGCAAAAAACACCCCCAGCGTGGCGCCGGAAATAAGATACCGAACCCCCGCACAGGCTTCGGCCACATGCCATCTTCCTGATGGCGTCGTTAAGTAGCGCCCTTCCCAAAAAACCGGAATCCCCGACAGCCGAAGCGCTTTGACGGTAAAAAGGGCAGTAAAGTCTTGTAGAGGCGGAACCAGATCCCCACCAACAGGGACGGCGAAGAAAAGAAACGCCAAAGGGAAAAACAATACCTTGGTTACCTTAGTGCCAGTCAGTGCCCACACCATGAAGGCGACCATAGTGAGCAACGCCAGTTGTTGGACCACTATCACCGAGGCCACGCTACCCAAGAACCACACCCCAGCCGATCCCGCGAGCAGAAGTAGCACCCACGAGTTCGCCTTGGGCACCAAAGCCGCCAGACGGTGCCGCTCCCGCCATATTAGATACCCGCTCATGGGTAGAATCAGAAAGCCATGGCCATACGTATTCGAGCGAGACCACGTTTCGACCAGGGAAAACGCCGTTGGGAAATAGAGGCCCAGTAGCGCCGCCCATGCCATGAGGAGAAGCCCCAGGACCTTCGCCCAATCTGAGTAGCGAGAACAAACAGGAGGCGCAGGAGAAGTGGGAGTGCTTTCAATCTGCATCCAAACCTTCCAAAAATTCCTGGCGAGGGTGGGGGTTGAAGCCCATGATTGGTGATGAATAAAGCTAGTTTACGAGATAATAGGTTGGCTTTTCCACTTGATTCCCAAACTGGACTTCCCCCGAATCAGGAGAAACTCCTGAACTTTTCTTTAAAGTATGGGAGATACGGTATGAGGAAGGGGCGATCAGGCAAGATATCGAACGGGGGTACGCGGTCGGTCATGTGGAGAAGCGATTGAGGATTTCAGTACAAAGTATGTAGAAGTGGGTGAAAGCCTACCCCTGCAAAAAACCCGGAGGGAGGGACGCGTTTATCTTACAGCTTCATGACCGATAGGCGGTGCAGACGATGTGTCGCGTGTTAGGGGTCTCGTGCCGTGGATATTATGCGTGGGTGGAACGTCCCCGTCCCAGCGGTCGCAAGACGATGCCCGCCTATTGGGTCTGATCCGCGGGTCGCATGCGGCCAGGGGCCGCACCTAAGATGCCCCTCGCCTTCTCGTCGATAGACCTGAGGTCGGTGAGCGCGCGGGCAACAATCGCATGACCAGGCTCCTGGAGCGCCACACGATCCGCGCCCAGCACAACTCCAAGCAGCCAGGCGGCCGGTACACTAAGCCGGCGGTGGCGGCCCCAAATCGATTGTGGCAACCGTTTGCGATGGACAGACCCGATTGGGCCTGGGTGACCGACATGACCTCTATTCGTATCGACGAAGGCTGGCTGTACCTGGCGGTGGGGAGAGATCCCTATTCCCGCCGGATCATTGGTTGATCGATGACACCCACCTAGCCCAAAGAGATCGCACTGGACACCTTTCGGATGGCCATTTGGCGACGCAACCCCGAGCACCATGTCATCATCCACTCGGATCAGTGGGCACAGGTCAGCAGCGATGAATGGAATCGGTTCTGGCAGACGTATGGGTGGCTGCCAAGCATGAGTTGTAGAGGGAATGGTTCTAATCCCGCGGTGGTCGAATCCTTCTTCGGCAGCCTGAAGAAGGAGGAAAGACGTCGCCACATCTTCAAAATCCGTGAAGCCGCGCGAGCAGAAATCTTCCATGATATTGAGGTGTTTTATCTCGGGGCAGATGCCATCAGCCCATGGGAAAGAATCGCCCAGCAACGTATAAATAGCAGATGGCTATACAAGGTTGAGTGCCTCCGGAAACGAAGCAAGTCCATCCATACTTAATGACGTGACCACAAAATCCGGGTAAAATCAGCAGAGATGGAGTCAAGAGTCCAATGGGAGAGGCGCCACCTCATTCTTTTTACACTCAGTTGGACAACGGCTCCACAAGCGTATTCTTTAGCCTGACATGAAACCGATCTCCAATCCCCAAAATCCCTTTTCCCTGCAAGTCCGCGAGCGCCTGGAGCCACCTGGACCCGTGACTCCGGACATCTACGAGGAAACGGTGAAGACCATCCTCAGCCACAACACCAGCCCTGACCTCCCCTTTCGATGGAGCGTGAATCCCTATCGAGGGTGCTTTCATGCCTGCGCCTATTGCTATGCCCGCCCCACCCACGAATACTGGGGCTTTGGATCTGGAACGGACTTTGAATCCAAACTGGTCGTCAAGGTCAATGCGCCCGCTAAACTTCAGGAATCATTGCTCAAACGATCCTGGCAAGGGGAATTGATTGTTTTTTCCGGTAATACTGATCCCTATCAACCCTTGGAAGCCAGCTACAAACTGACCCGGTCATGCCTCCAAGTCTGTGCAGAATTTCATAATCCGGTTGGACTCATCTCCAAATCAGCCCTCATCGTGCGAGACATTGATGTGTTGCAAGAACTGCGTGACAACGCATGGGTGCGCGTCTTTTTGAGTATTCCGTTTGCCTCAGATGACACTGCACGGAAAGTTGAACCGCAGGCCCCTTCAATTACAAAACGGTTCGAGACCTTAGAACAGTTGTCCAAAGCCGGCATTTCAACCGCGGTCTCGATTGCCCCGGTCATTCCGGGATTAAATGAACACGACATTCCACAGATATTATCGCGCGCGCGCGATGCCGGAGCCCAACATGCTGTCTATATTCTGTTGCGTCTCAACGATAATGTGGAACAGGTTTTTATTGAACGGATGACCCATCATTTTCCCGATCGAATCCAGAAAATTCTCGCCCATCTCAAAGAGGTTCGAGGAGGACAAGTCGGAGACCGAACGTTTTTTAAACGCCATGTAGGCGAGGGGAAAACATGGGATGTCATTGCGCAACTGTTCAAGACCGCCTCTAGAAAACATGGATTTCAGGACGCTCCCGATACACCTATTCCTGCTACTTTTCGAAGGCCGGGTCCCACACAACTCTCTCTGTGGGAGTTTTGAAAAAGGCCGCCAGCGGCCTTCTCGCCCCTTGGCCTGGATCACGTACTCCTTCGTACGCTCCGCCAAACCAAGGGGCTGCGGCCTTGCTGGACGAACTTTTTTGAATACTCCCGAATTTTTTCAAATAGCTTTAGATCACCCGCATGTGGGACTAAATAGGAATACTATTTCAATTTTCACACAGACTCTCCGTTTGAGGCCCCTTCCTCATCACTCCTACCGGAAATACCCCGTTTGGCAAGAACCTGAGTCCTTCAGTACAATCCATCTCTGACCATTCTTCTTGCTCACTCAGAACCAAAGGACACACCCTTTCTCATGCTTTTTTCTTTTCAGTCCTCACATTTCTTGCGGCACCTGACCCTTGCCCTGCTCATCATTCCCATTATCGGGTGCAGCGAAGACAAAACACCCTGGCAACTCCATACCGAACAAGGCACGACCATGATGGAACAGGGAAAGTTCCCGGAAGCTGAACAGGAGCTGAAAGCTGCGCTGGAACTGGCAGAACAGTTCGAAGGCCAGGACCCTCGCCACATCCAGTCCATCACCAATCTTGCGATTCTCTACAATGCGAAAGGAGAACCCGAACAGGCTGAAACCCTCCTTCTGAAAGCGGTGACCATACAAGAGGAAGGGCCAAATCCTCGGACAGCCGAGTTAGCAGCAAGCCTAAGTAATCTTGGCGCGTTGTATCTCACTCAGCAGAAGTTCGACCAGGCACAAGCCTCTTTTGAACGAGCCTTAGCGATTCGGGAGCAGGCGCTGGGTCCTGATAACCCTGAGGTCATTCGTGATCTGGAAAATCTCGCAGCACTCTTTGTTCGACAGGCCCGCTATGCCCAGGCTGAATCCTATCTGAAGCGGGTTCTTGACAGCCGCGAAAGAACCGAAGGACCGGAGGCGGCTGAACTCATTGAACCACTCAATAATCTCGCGCTCCTCCATCGAGCCCAGGAACAATATGACAAGGCAGAGGCATTATTACTCCGGGCCTTAGCCATCAAAGAGAAGCAAATTGGCCCCACCAATCCCCACCTCCTTGGCAGTTTGAATAATCTCGCGCTTCTCTATAGTACGGCTAAACAATTCCCACAAGCAGCGCCTGTGTTGGAACGCATGCTGACTATTAGCGAAGAGGGATTTGGCAAGGAACACCCCCGGGTAGCCATCATCCTCAATCAATTGGGAGAAATTTACAGACTACAGGACCAACCTGAACAAGCCATCCCCTTGATCCAACGCGCCATTGCCATTATTGAACAAGCAGAAGGGCCCGAACATTCGAGCTTGACCGGCCCTCTCAACAATTTAGCGTTACTGTTTGTCACCACAGGACAATATGATACAGCCGAGCCCTTGTTTCAACGGACCATCACTCTCACGGAACAGACCATGGGGAAAGATCATTTTCGGATGGAACGCGCACTTAGAAATTACGCCACCCTATTGCGAAAAACTGGTCGTACCGAGGACGCCATCACGCAGGAAACGCGGGCCAATGCCATTCACAAAAAAAACAACCCTACACTGACTTCTTCTCCAGGATAGAACCCTATCTTGGAGACATCCGTCTTACGGACCTGCACACGCAGCGACCTGTGATCCCGTTTCAGACCGCCTCCACGATATTGTTCCCACGAAGGTTTCCCCCTCTCAGGACGTCTGGGGATATCTAAATATGTAGGTGAAGGCCCATGTATGAGGTACGAGACAGTTTCTTCTATCAGCGTACCCCGCAAACAGGCGAATTAAGGTGAATGCTGCCCATCATCATACGCCCCTGGTTCACATGACATGTAGGATCCCATCTTTCCAAAGCATCAGAGTCGACACCTGGTAAGATTGTCATCTCAGCTTCCATGCCGCCATCATTTTTCCATCTGATTTTCATTCTGATGAGGAACGTCGATCTCGCTTGACACTTTTTTCCCAATCACCTATGGTGGCCCTCAACGCATACATCTTCCGATTACCTATGGAGCTTCTTCTCCAAATCAATCCACGATAGGCAGGATGATGAAAAGCTACCCGTCGCTCCCCGTCTTGCGTTCCATTACAATTATTTTCAATGCGATTGTCCTGCTCGCCTTCACGCAAGGTTGCACGACAAATCTCAAACCCATTCAAGATTTTGCCAATCTGTCCGCAGAATCCGCTCAGTACACGACCCTGGTTGATGAATACCTGGATTTTCCCCAGCGGCAAAAACGCTATCAACCCCCAAGTCGCCATGCCAAACTTGATGCCATGGCGCAGGATCGTGCCACTCAAAAAACGGATTTACTCCTCCGCCAATCACTTATTGAGACATACATGAAATCCCTGGGACGTCTGGCGGCTGATGAAGTGGTCGATAACACGGAAGAACTGGCGCAACTCTCAACGACTTTGGAGTCTCAGACCCCCACAAGTCCACAAGAGGCAGAAGCATTTAAAAAAATTGCCGGCATCGTGACCACTGTGGCGGTAAAACGATGGCGACAAGATCAACTTCAGGATCTCATCAAACAAGCCAATGCCCCAATTCAACAACTACTCGAATCCTTACACCGCATCGTGTCAGACGGATTTGGCGGAGATCTCCAAACCGAAGAAGCCGCCATACAGAATTATTACATGACTTTAACCATGGAATCCCAGGATCCCGCAGGCAAGGCCGCGTTAGCCGAATGGAAAGAGCTTAGAATGTCACAGGTTCACAAACGATCTGAAGCCGTCCAAATATACGGGACAGTCCTCGACCGTATTTCAGAAGGACACCAACGCCTTTTTGATCAACGTCAGAATTTGACAAAGAAGGAAGTATTACACCAGGTTGGGAACTCGGTCAAAGACCTTCGGTCATTACTAAAAACCTTTAAAAATCTGTAAGCGAGGACTGTCATGCCCTTGAGCGCTGAAGACGCTTTTGAATTATCCAAACAATTTCGTGATCTCGGCATTAGCCTCGGAAATTTTCGGTTTGCCCATTGGGATAATCTGACCCCGACACAACGACGTGATTTGGAAGACGAGGAATGGTCGCTCTTAAACTCCTCCTCCGATATGACCACGAAAGCCGTGGGGTTGGCTTTGGAAGAATCAGAAATCAATGCTAAAAGTATTAAAAGTTCTGTGGGCAAAGCTAAGCGGGCGATCAAAAAATTG
>JAUIKP010000132.1 GCA_030430725.1 Nitrospiria bacterium | reverse complement strand
TGGCAAACCTAATTTTTCCGGCAACAGATGGAATGGATACACCCGCGACCATTGGCAAGGAAGCGGACAGAGCTATAACAGGATCCAGAAACGGAATATACGTCAGAACAATCCCCAAGATGAGAATGTTCGGTCCGGAGATCGTTCACGCGAAGGATCCTTCCGGGACAGTGACCAAAAGACCAGAAACCGGTATGGGAATTCTTCTATGGAGCGTGGCGGTACCCAACGGTATTATTCCGACGAATTTTATTATTCCGATTATCCCAGTAGAGAGGATCGTGGAAGAAGGGAACAATCTTCGAGGCGTCATTATGATTCGGAAAGAGATCAAATGCCCTGGTCAATGGAACAGGATCGGCGCCAACACGTCCGTGGAAAGGCCAGATTTTACCAGGAACGGCCTGAGGACCGCGGACAAGAACGGCCATATGACCGTGGACCCGGCCAGGATGAATATTTTGAATCGACCACCAGACAGCACTCACGAGGGTACAATCAATAGCGTCCAACCATTGTAAAAAGGAGGATATGGAAAATGAAATTACTCACCTATTTCCAACGACTTTTTATGGCATTCGCATTCTTGATGTCTGTGGGGGCAGCCCCAGGAGTGGCACAAAGCCAGGTCGTTTATGACGATTACGACATGAACCCGTATTATGAGTACGATCCTTATTACAATTACGATCCGTATTACGATGATTATTATGGCTACGATTACGATTATGGCTACAATTACGATGACTACGTTTTGACGGATTCGGAGATTCGTCAACGTATAAAGTTAAACCTGGCCATGAGTCCTTTTGTTGATGGAGAAGATGTACGCATCTCCGTCGATCACGGAGTCGCGACGCTTTCCGGCACAGTAGAAGACAGAAGTGCGATGATTGATGCCGGAGAGCTGGCCTATGATGCCGGGGCATGGAAGGTTCGCAATAAGCTTTCTCAACGCGAGAGGGGAGAGCGCCCATGGGCCGACATGCGGGACAGGGAACTAAGGAAGGAGATTGAGGATGAGTTGTGGAGCAGTCCTTTCGTGAACTCAGATCAGATCTCCGTCACCGTGAATAACGGCATAGCCACACTTTACGGTGGGGTTGAGAATAAAGGTGAGATTGCGGACGCGGTAGAAAATGCGTATGAAGCCGGCGCCAAGCGAGTCAAAAGCCGCTTGTGGGTTGATCCGGACCTATCATAAGAGGTAATTCGTAACTCTGGAAAGGGACAAGTTCCCCCTGGTGGGACAAGGCATCTGCGATGCCTTGTCCCACCAGGGGATGTCACCAGCAGTCCCGTCTCTAGATAAGAGCAATGCCAAGCAAACAATTAATTAGGCAAAAAAGAAGGTGAAAGAATGAGCGATTTAATCGTCGTGGCTTTTGCCGATGAGACAAAAGCGGATGAAGTACGAAAACTTCTTTGAAGGAATTGAAGTCGGCGATACAGCGGAAATTCGTTATTCTGCAGAGGAAACACCCATCGCTGTTCGAAAGGTACGGGGGACCTAATAAATTTTATCGAGGTACAGTCAAAACCTGTTAATAGGCAGGAATAGACGGCATACTTGAATTGAGGAAAGAGCTGCTTGAGATGAATAGTTACCGTGGCCTTCTTGATGGTGGCATGAAAAATTTCCGGCGCAACGGGATTGCCCATCTCGCGCCGGAATCAATTTGGTCCTGTGACTTCCTATAGTTAATTCTTCTGATCGTGGGCATCATAGGGATGATTTTCCAACCATTCATCCACCCATGCCCTGACTTCTTCTTTTCGCTCTCCATATCGCTCTTGAAGTTTTCCTTCAAAACGATCTGTACGCCCTTCAATTGCCAGAAGATCATCATCCGTAAACTCTCCCCAGTTTTCCTTAAGCGCCCCCTTGAGCTGCTTCCAATTACCATAAAATTGGTCCTCATTATACACTTTGTGGATATACCCTTTCTGCACTCCTTCTTCCGCGGAAGCCGAGTAAATCATTCCGTTTGCCCCCCAAGCAGGAGCACTCATGAAAAGAACGGCCGCCACGGTTGAAGCTATGTTATTTTTCAATATATGTTGCGTTATGTTCATAATTTTACTCCTTTGTCCGTTTATTTTGGGTAAATCACGGTGGAACAGGACATTTGCTACGGAAGCAAATTTGAGGCATTTAACATCACTGAAGTCATTCACCAATCCCCTTTACCCAGGAGCGGGAGTTTCTCCCGTCTCCTGGGGATGGTGGGTATTCTGATCTTCACCATGAGTGAGAATTGGGTTATCGGACTGGTGTGTTTTTCGCCTGCCAATCCTCAGTCCATTTATTTACTTCGTCTTTTTGATCTCCATATAATTCTTGGGCCCTTCCCTTAAATTTATCGTAATCACCTTCGATTTGGGTTAATTCATCGTCGGTAAATTTTCCCCACTTTTTTTTCACTTCACCCTTAAACTGGTTCCAATTTCCTTTGAATTGTTCCTTGTTCATTTTGTTCTCCTTGAAATGTTGTGTGAATATGAGAATCCTTCAAATTGCCTCTAAAACCTTTCTTCGTTTTTTCATCCACCTCCTTTGATCGGATTTCCTAAACGCTATTAAATATCCTGTGGGTGGATAACCCACTTCTTGATCCCTTCATTACTATGTAATATCAAGACAATCCCCGCTTCACCAACGTATAAATTGGTTTTCTACTCACTCTTTTTTATCCAGATGTTTTCATTCAGACCAAATTCAGAGGCCATGCCCAAGCATGTCCGTATGGTTAATACCAGATGCGGAAAGGTCTCCAAGAAAAGTGTTAAAGCAGGATTTACTCAGGGTGTCAGGCTTTGGAAGGGGGAAGAAATACCCGAGAGAAGAAGGCGGAATTTCCCAATTTTGGATTAAGAAATTCCACCTTGCATTTTAGGAACTGATTTTAATCGGCTGCCTTTTCAATCGTTTCACCTGCTTTTTGTACATCCTCGCCGGCACCCTCCATAGTATTACATCCGGTTATCGCCAACAAAGCGATCAAAAACACTCCCCACACATAATGCTTGATCTTCATTTTTCGCCTCCTTTGTGTTTAAGAAATTCCGAGGAACCATGTCCATTGATCAGCCGGGATGAGGAATCATACTTCTCAATTTTTTAACCCGAGTCTGTTTCCTCTATTTGGTTGTTTTTACATTCCTAATTGTTCTTTCCAAGTTTTTTTAAATTTTCGAAGGCGGGTGCCATGGCATCAATAAACGCATTTCTGAACAGATTCCATATTAGTTCCCATGTCCCTATCTTTATATTGTCCATATTTCCGGTAATATCGGTTTTCGTGGCAACCTGATCCCTTGGAACATTTTCCAATAGGGAAGCAACTCCACCCACAACACCCTCATATAGCTGTTGAAAGATATTGTCGGTTTTGTCCTGTGAAAGATCGTAAATTTCAGGTTTGTCGAAAAATGGCTTAATATACCCCTGGACCTGGCCACTATCAGTATGTAATTCAGAAATTAAAGAGAATTTCCCGCTTTTAACATCAAATCCTGCAAAGGCTTTGAATGCCTCGTTTAAGGTGGTCATATCTGTTTTTTCAATTTTCACTTTTACATCAAAGTCAGGATGTTGCACTTCGGGCCGGAATTCTCCTTCGATTGATGTCTTCCCCTTTCCCATAAACTTCCCCGAAAGCTTCAATTCCCCCTTCTGGGTAAACTTTGGAGCCCCTATCCCAGTTACCTGGAGATCCACATGATTAAAAAAGATTTTATATGGGGGGTCCGTTGTTTGATTCTTATACCCAAATTCCCCATTTTTCACCGATGCGGAGTCCACCGACACCTTGAACGAATCTTGGGATTTTTTTGAATCACCCGTGTCTTGCGGCGGAGACTCCTGCTTGGCCTTTTGTGCTTTATTTGGAGATTGTTTCTCCACATAGTTAATGTGTGGTTTTTGTATTTCCAAATTGGAAATCTGAGCATTATTTCTCCAAGGGGAATACTCGACATGCCCCTGCCCGTTCAGAGTTCCGGAATGAATTTTCACATTAAATAGAGAGGAGACGGGAACAAACGGTTTGAGTTGAACGTTGTTCACGTCGAAATCAACGGCTATTCCCGGAAACGGTTTTGCCAAGAAATTAGCTTTTCCCGAAACACTCACCAATCCTGATTGGTGAAGGGATCCTTCCATCTGGACGGTTGAGGGATATTCTCCCTCTTTCGAACGAATATTCTGTATATTTTCAATATTTAATTGTAGATTTGTCAGTTCCAGAGGTGGATGTTCAGACTGACCTCGATATGCAAAGGAGCTATCTTCTACACGAAAAGTATTAATGGTGACGGGATACAATGCATATATGGCCTCTTGCCAACCTTTGTCTTTGACGTCTGTTTTATCTTTAACCTCCTTTTCGGCTTGAGGGTAAGCAAAGACCGCTTTGGCATTTTTAATAAGGTGGTCACTGACAATCTCCATTTTGAATAATTGCGTCCACTGGATACTTGCGCTCCAGAATGGAATGCTGAGTAGAGGAGGCTCAGGGTTCGTTTCTTGTCGTAACGTCAAATTTTCAAAGTCAATGGAGAAACCAAGTGGATGAAAATCAACGGTCTCTAATTCAACCGTATAGCCTTTGAGATTTTCATTGAGGTTGGTTTCAATGTACCTTCGCAACGGTTCATCAATGAAAAATGACGTGACCCCCAAGAGCAGTAGGAGGAAACCCATAATCCCGGATGTGAGGATAAGGGCACGGATCCACCATGGTCGTTTTTTCTGAGTCCCCATTTTTCAATTATCGCCCTACTCGCCATCCCCATCATGGAATATATTAGGTCAGGCAACATCCCTGGATTCGATTTTTTAAGGGTAGCTTTTTTAGTATGAATTTTCGTTTCCGTTTTTGGGGAAATATTCCCCACCCCGCCCTCTCAGGCGGGGTTTCTGCGGATCATGACGGGTCAGACTATTGAGATTGGACCGTCAGATCATTATCGACTCGCTTGACGCCTTTGACTTGCTTGGCAAGACGAGCCGCTTCTGCTTTGTCCCCTTCAGTTTTGGCTACACCAATGAGATGAACCACGCCCTTCACGGTTTCCACCTCTACTCGGGACAATGAAGAGGGTTGTTGATTAGCGAGTTTGGTTTTCACGGCGGCAGTGACACTGGCATCATCAACGTAATCTCCAGTGGTCTGTCCGGTCATAGACTGGCACCCCACCAACAATCCCATTACCACCGCAATACCTAAAACAGTTTGAATGGCCTTCAACATGGGTTACCTCCTCTAATAATTGTGCCATAAAAAGAACATTTCAATGTGTTCTTACATGATGAATTTCACTCATCCTACTGGATAGGAGTGGATAAGCCTCAAGAGACAAAACAGCCTCCTATCTTAAAATTTTGTCTTAGATTTCCATTTTCCTCCGCGGTATCATAGCCAATATTGCGAATTGGGACTTGACTTGAATCTTCAGGTGTTTACATCCGGGTTGTTATGCATGGCCTCACCCGATTCTGGGATAAAGCCCCCCACAACGCAGCCGAAGCGGTCCGACTTAGACAAGCACAAGAGTTATGTCAAGATTTCTCAACGATTCTTAACGAAACTGAGGGCAGCCAAATAGACATTGACTCCATAGATGCAGCCAGAATCTCGAGCAATACCATTCCAGGACATTCGATTCCATGGATCTTGTAAAAGAAGCCAAACAATCCATTAAAAGCCGACCAGTGGAAAAACTCCTTTCGCCCTTGGAGGAATTCACCAAACAAAATGCTTCCGGTGGTATCGTTCTTTTGGTTTGCACCGCCATAGCCTTGGTTTTCGCCAATTCAGCCTATAGCGATCATTATTCGGCATTTTGGGAACTTCCTTTCACCATTGGCATTGGCACGCACCTCTTAGAAAAACCCTTATTACTGTGGATCAATGACGGATTGATGGCCATATTCTTTTTTGTGATCGGACTCGAGATCAAACGGGAAATATTGGTCGGCGAATTATCCGAACCCCGTCAGGCCATTCTTCCCATTGCCGCGGCTGTTGGCGGAATGGTTGTCCCGGCATTGGGATTTCTCCTGCTCAATTTCCAAACGCCCTACAGTTCGGGCTGGGGAATTCCCATGGCCACCGATATTGCTTTTGCCATCGGCCTGCTCGGTTTATTGGGGTCGAAGGTTCCCTTTTCCGCAAAAATTTTCCTCACCACTCTGGCTATCGTTGATGACCTCGGAGCCGTCCTGGTTATTGCGTTTTTCTATACCTCGCATATTTCATGGATCAGCCTTGGATCCGGCTTCCTATTCTTAGCCATCCTCATGGGCGCCAACCGGATGGGCATTCGTTCTCCCTTCATATATGGCCTGTTCGGGATCGGTGGCTTGTGGTTTGCCTTTCTTCTTTCCGGCATTCATCCAACGATTGCCGGCGTGCTTGCCGCTTTCACTATTCCAGCCACTTCGGGCATGACTAAAAAGGAATTTGGCCATAAAAGCGAAAGATTCAGTCACGAATTCCAAAAAGCCGAAGTCCCAGGAGTCTCTGTATTAGAAAATGAAGAACAGTCACAGGCGATTCAGGCTCTCGAAACGGCTAAGGATTTGATTCAGCCTCCTCTTCAAAAACTCGAACATGCCTTATACCCATGGGTCACATTTGCCATCATGCCAATCTTTGCTCTGGCCAATGCGGGAGTGGTGATTGTTACCGACTTCTCCTCACTCGTCAGCGATTCCCTCTCACTTGGAATTGGACTGGGATTGTTGCTTGGCAAACCATTGGGGATATGTCTTGGAGCCTGGGTTGTTGTTCGATTTGGCAATGCTGTTCTTCCATCTCACCTTAGCTGGCACCAAATTATCGGATTGGGATTTATGGGAGGGATTGGATTCACCATGGCCATATTCATTTCAACTTTGGCTTTTCAGGAAGCTTCCGATCTGCAAACAGCGAAATTGGCCATTTTAATCGCATCCTGCCTATCTGCCTGTATCGGCTTACTCCTTTTATCGAAATCTACCAGGACTCCGATTGAAACACGGAATTCATAACGCAGGATCTCCCCAGAGTTTTCCTCGCCCTTTTCCCCCTTGGTTCGGTTGAAAAAAGCCGCCAGCGGCGTTCCCTGCCTCCGCCGTAGCGGCTTCGCGCAGGCAGGTCGCCATTTTTCCGTGCTCACGTACTACGCGTACGCTCCGCGCGTCAAAACGGCTGTGGCCTTCCCTTCGACATGACTCAGGGCAGGACTGGACGGACCATTCGGGAAAACTCAGGGCATGCTTTTTTTGAACCGACCCGGAGCCTTTGATGAGCAATCTAATCCTGGGAAAATTTGCCCTTGAAGATCTTTATTATTCAACACTCCCCCTTCATCAACAAAACGTGAATAGCAACTCCAGGGTTTGTTTCAGGTCTCCGCTGAAGAATAATTGGATATATTTCACATGTCCCTACCATCTCTCTCAATATTAATGAGCCAAAGGAGCCTTTCATGTCTTTTACAACCATTTTCCAACAGAAACTATCACGGATTCCCCTCACTGAAAGTTCCATGAGACGCTTAGGTCTGTATGGACTGTGCTGCCTGACTGGATGTCTGGTGATTTCCACTATGGCGTTAGCTCATGAAGGATCCAACGTGAACGGAAGCCAATCCCTCTCCGGGGAACGGGTCATTAGTGGAACCGTGGAAGAAATCAGGGGAGAACAGGCAAAGGTCAGCTTGGAGGAAGGTCAACCTCGATACCTACCCATGAATCTCCGTGAAGAGAAAGGACTCCCCGCTCTGAGAAAGGGGGATCGCGTTGAAATAACCGTTAACGATCAAAACCTCATCGTGGATGTTCATCTGGCAGGTGAAGAGTCCCATCATCGAATCGTACAGGGTGTATTGGCCCAGCCACTGGTCACCGGACACGACAAGGCCGTCATTCAGTCGAAAGGGGGTCAGGAGGAATCACATAAGATCAGTTCGATGGCCAGAAGCAAAGTGGCTTCCACCCCCGTCGGCGCCGAAGCCACATTCCTCATTGATGAAATGGATCAGATTGTTGACGTGACATTTGAAAACAAGACAGAAGTGGATAAGGCCCAACATCTTGATACCAAGAAATCCCCTCTTA